>CAMBXJ010000191.1 GCA_945871455.1 Asaia bogorensis | reverse complement strand
ATGGCGTTGACGGTCGGGCGCAAAGCACTGCCTGGCCGCAGGCGGAAGCCTCCGATCTGCCCCCGACGCGGCCTTCGCGGCGGCGGCTTTCAGCACTTCCAACGCGGCCTCGACCCAGGCGATGCGAACGGCACGGATCAGGTCGTGGTTGCCGGGGAGGACCGCGAACGGATTGTGATCGGTGACCCGAGCAAGCACCTGGTTGCGGACGTGGCTGGGGACCGCGCGCGCGGCGGCGGGGCCGACGGTTCCGCACATCATGTCGACGATCTTCCCGAGGAAGTCCACCGCTTCGGTCCTTGTTGCCCGGAGCCGATACTTGTCCGCATCCGGTCGTCATTCCAGTGGAATGGGTCGCCCGCCCCGACCACGTCAAAAAAACCATCACAACCGAGTGCTTGCGAACCGGCCCCCATAAGCCTATGTGGGGCCGCCAAAGTCGCGGAAAGGTCTACCGCCCATGGCGCACGATATCCAATCTCAGTCCCTCACGGCTTCCGATCGGGGCGCGCCGCGCTCGCTGTCCTCTCGGATCGAAGAAGCCTTCGCTTTCGACGACGTGCTGATCGTGCCCGCCTACTCACAGATCCTGCCCGGCTCGACCCGCACCCAGACGCGGCTCACCCGCGCCATCTCCCTGAATATCCCCATTATTTCCGCCGCGATGGACACCGTCACCGAATCCGAAATGGCCATCACCATGGCCCAGCTCGGCGGCATGGGCGTGATCCACAAGAACCTGACGCCGGACGAACAGGCGGCCCAGGTCCGCCGCGTCAAGAAGTTCGAATCGGGCATGGTGGTCAACCCGCTGACCATCCACCCCGACCAGACGCTGGCGGACGTGAAGGCGCTGATGGCAACGCACCGCATCAGCGGCATCCCGGTGGTGGAGCGGGAGACCAATCGCCTGGTCGGCATCATCACCAACCGCGACGTCCGCTTCGCCACCGATCCGTCGCTGAAAGTGTATGAGTTGATGACGCGGGAAAACCTCGTCACCGTCCACGGCGAATGCGGCCCGGAGGAGGCTCGGCGGCTGCTGCACAAGCATCGGATCGAGAAACTGTTGGTCGTCGATGAAGCCTATCGCTGCATCGGCCTGATCACGGTCAAGGACATGGACAAGGCGGAATCGCACCCGCTGGCGAACAAGGACGAACTCGGCCGCCTGCGTGTGGCCGCCGCGACCGGCGTGGGGGAGGACGGGCAGATCCGTGCACTCGCCCTGATCGCCGCCGGGGTCGATGTGATCGTGGTGGACACGGCGCACGGCCACTCGCAAGGCGTGCTGGCGGCGGTGGAGGCTATCAAGAAAGCCTCCAACGCCGTGCAGGTGATCGCCGGGAATGTGGCCACGCCGGAAGGGGCGCGGGCCCTGATCGAGGCCGGCGCGGACGCGGTGAAGATCGGCATCGGCCCAGGCAGCATCTGCACCACACGTGTGGTGGCGGGTGTGGGCGTGCCTCAGTTCACCGCGGTGCTGGAAACCTCGGCGGCATGCCGGGAACAGGGCGTGCCGGCGATCGCCGACGGCGGCATGCGGACCAGCGGCGACATCGTGAAGGCCATCGCGGCGGGGGCGGATTCGGTGATGGTCGGCAGCCTGCTGGCCGGCACGGATGAGGCTCCGGGCGAGGTGTTCCTGTATCAGGGCCGCTCTTACAAGTCGTATCGCGGCATGGGAAGTATTGGCGCGATGGCGCGTGGTTCGGCGGATCGTTACTTTCAGCAGGACATCAAGGACCAGTTGAAACTGGTGCCGGAAGGGATCGAGGGCCGGGTCGGCTACAAAGGCCCGGCGTCCAACGTCATCCACCAGTTGGTCGGCGGGCTGAAAGCCGGCATGGGCTACACCGGCAGCGCCAATATCGAGGATCTGCAACAGAACACCCGCTTCCGCCGCATCACCGGCGCCGGCCTGCGCGAAAGCCACGTGCACGACGTGGCGATCGACCGGGAGGCTCCGAACTACCGTGCCGATTAACCCGGTGCCAGCGCCGATGACCCGGCCATGAACACCATCCGCGCGGTGATCTTCGACGCTTATGGGACCTTGCTGGATGTGCACGCCGCGATGGCGCGCCATGCCGACCGGATCGGGCCGAACTGGCAGCAGGTCAGTGCCGATTGGCGGCTGAAGCAGATCGAATACACCTGGGTGCGCAGCCTGGCCGGCCCCGCGCATCACCGCGATTTTTGGCGCCTGACCGAGGAGGCTCTCGCCTGGGCCGCCGCTCGGCATGGCCTGCGCGATTCTCGGGTCCTGGCGGAGGTCCTGACCGCCTATCACCACCTGGACGCTTACCCGGAAGTGCCCGTGGTGTTGCGCCAGTTGCGCGATATGGGCCTGCCGCGCGCGATCCTGTCGAACGGGGAGCCTGGCATGCTGCGCGATGCGGTCCAACATGCCGGGATCGACCATGTGCTGGACGCAGTGCTCAGCGCTGAATCCGTTGGCGTGTTCAAGCCGGACCCGCGCGTCTACCAACTGGCCGGCGCGCATTTCGGCTTGGCCGCAAGCCAGATGGCGTTCGTGTCGTCCAACCCGTGGGACGCCTTCGGGGCGCGGGCGTTCGGATTTCGAGTCTACTGGGTCAACCGGACCGGCCAGCCGCACGAGTACGATGTCGGCACCGCGGCCGTGGAACTGAAAGACCTCACCGCCCTGCCGCTGGCGTTGCAGCGACCGTTCGCGGGTCCTTCCAGCGCATGATCCCCTTCGCGTGACCCCCGCCGCCCGTGTGGCCGCCGCGATCGAGTTGCTGGACGCGATCGAGACCGCTCCCAACCGTCCCGCCGACGCCGTCGCCAATGATTTCTTCCGCGCGCGCCGCTTCATCGGCTCGGGCGACCGGCGCGCCGTGTCGGATCGGGTGTGGCGCGTGCTGCGATCCCGCCGCCGGCTGGGCTGGTGGCTGAAGGGCAAGCAGACCGAACCGCGTTTGCTGGTCGCGGCGTCCCTGCTGACCGAGGGCTGGACCCTGTCCGGCGTCGCGCAGGCCTATTCCGGCGGCAGGTTCGCGGCCGAGGGGCTGGAGCGCGGCGAACACATCGCGCTGGCGAAGATCGAGGGCCACACGCTCGACCATCCGGATATGCCGGACGCGGTGCGGCTGGAAATCCCCGACTGGCTGCTGCCGCGGCTGGCGGCGCGGTTCGGCGACCGCCTGAACGCGGAAATGACCGCGATGGAGGGCAACGCGCCGCTGGATCTGCGCGCCAATCCGCTGAAGGCGACGCGGGACGAAGCCCGGGCCGCGCTTGCCGCCGAGGGCTGGGAGGCCAGGCCGACCCCGTATTCCGTGTGGGGTTTGCGGATCGAGGGGCGGCGGCCGGTCACGTCGGGCCCCGCGTTCCAGACCGGATTGGTGGAAATCCAGGACGAGGGCAGCCAGTTGATCGCCACTTTGGTCGATGCGCGCCCTGGCATGCGGGTGGCCGATTGGTGCGCCGGGGCTGGTGGCAAGACCCTGGCGCTGGCGGCGACGATGGAAAACCGAGGCCAGATCGTGGCCTGCGACGTGTCGGCGTCCCGGTTGGACGGCGCCGTGCGGCGGCTACGGCGTGCCGGTGTGCACAATGTCGAACGCCATTTGATCGAACCCGGCGACAAGTGGATCAAACGCCGAGCGGGGAGCTTCGATCGGGTTTTGGTGGATGCGCCTTGCACGGGGACGGGCACGTGGCGCCGCAATCCGGATGCCCGACTGCGTCTGACCGAGCGCGATCTGGCGGAATTGCAGCCCAAACAGGCGGCGATCCTGGATACCGCGCAAAGCCTGGTTCGCAAGGGCGGACGTTTGGTCTACGCTACCTGCTCACTCCTCGCAGAGGAAAACGAGGCCCAGGTGTCCGCGTTTCTTGCTCGTCATCCCGATTTCGCCGTGGTCCCGTTGGTGCGGGCCTGGAATTCTCCGTCTCTGCCCTGCCCGGGCGATTTTCTGTCGCTGACCCCGGCGCAGCACGGCACCGACGGCTTCTTCGCGGCGGTGCTGGAGCGGGTCGCGTGATCGCCATCCGCAAGGCCAGGTCCTCGGACGCGATTGCCATCGGGGCCGTGCATGTCGCGGCGTGGCGCAGCACCTATCCTGGTATCCTGCCGGACGATTATCTCGCCAAGATGTCGGTGTCGCGGCAGGCCGCGCACTACGATGCGGCCATTCGCAGCGGCATCGGCGTGCTGGTGGCGACCGCGTCCGGTCCCGATGTGCCGTCCGGCAGCGGATCGCGGATCGTCGGCTTCACCACCGCCGGACGCGCACGGACCGGCGATCTTGGCGGTCGGCGTCTGGCCGAAGGGGAGGTCGAGACCCTTTACGTGCTTGACGATTGGCGCGAACGCGGCGTCGGCCGTCACTTGATCGGCGCGGCCGCGGCGCATCTGGTGGAAAGTGGCTGCAAGTCGGCGTTCCTGTGGGTGCTGCGCGACAATCCCAGCCGCTGGTTCTATGAGCGTCTGGGCGGGCGCGCCGTCGCGGAAGCGGCCATCCATGTCGCCGGCCAGAAAGTGACCCAGGTCGCGTTTGTTTGGGACCCGATCGAGCAGTTGCTGGCGGCGTCTCAGCAGGCGTCGTGACGCGGGACCAGTGTGTGATGTCCCGATGCCGGCCGCCACGACCAGGCCGCCGCGACCATTGACAATCCCACGCCGCGGTCCGGGGCCGCTTCTCCCGCGACGGTCCAGGTAACAGCGCCTCGGGGTGGTCGATCGGCATGGTGTCGTCACCAATTGGAACAGGATTGGCGTCATCGGTAGTCGCACCGTTGATCCACATCATCGTCGGACCATCGTCATCGCGCCAATCTGCACCCGTTCCCTGCAAGGAATGCTTCCTTGTGGATGCGATCGGCGAGCCCACATCGAGGACCATGACCAAAGATCCTATCCAATTTCACACCGTGACCGAGGCATCGATCATCCACCTGGTCGATGCTTTCTACCGCGACATTCGCAACGACCCTCGGCTCGGTCCCGTCTTCAACGCCAGGATCGCGACCGACGCATGGACGCCGCACCTGCGGAAAATGTACGCGTTCTGGTCATCGGTGATGCTGACATCCGGTCGATACAAGGGAAACCCGGTTGCCGTGCACCAGCAGGTCGACGGCATCACGCCGGAGTTGTTCGGCCATTGGCTCGACCTGTTCGAGGCGACCGCGTCCCGCCTCTTCGTCCCCGCCATCGCCGAGGAATTCGTCGTCAAGGCCAGAAGGATTGCCGAAAGCCTGCGACTGGCGCTGTTTTTTCGCCCCGATGCGCCCTGGTCCGGCGATTTGCGCGACCGGGGCACCCCGAACAGCGCTCCAGGAGGCTGATCGCGGACCCAGAGCGGGGCGTAGCGCGGTGGCGGCATCGCCAAATCCCACGGATTGCCGCGCAATGGGTTACCGCCCGCGCCAGACGCATCAGGTTGCATTTGATACCAACCGCCCGAACCATTGACCGGTATCGTCGCTTCACCGTCCTTGCCGGCGCTGTCCGACATCCACGACGGTTCGCTTGATTCAGATCAATGCCATGACAGCCGAGCGGGGGTGTATGGAGAAGAGGGCTTGGAGATTCGACGGATGCGACTGACTTGTGAAACGCTCGGCAACGCCTCGCTGGTGTTTCGCGAGGATGACCATGTGGTGCTCGCGACCGATCCCTGGTTGATGGGCACATGCTATTTCGGCAGTTGGGGTCTGGATCGGCCGCTGACGGCGGACGAACTCAAAACGATGCAGTCCAGCGACTATATTTGGATTTCCCACGGTCATCCTGATCATTTTCATGTACAGTCCCTGGAGTTATTGCCGAAGGGCCAAAAAATACTGCTGCCGGATCACTATCGCCAGGATATCAAGATCTATCTGGAAGGGCGCGGTTTCGACGTGGAGGTGCTGCGCTATCGCGAACGGAAGCAGCTTTCGCCGTCGATCCGCGTGCTTTGTATGGATAACGAGAACCAGGATGCGATCCTGCTGATCGAGTCCGGTGAGAATCTGGTCGTCAACCTGAACGATTCCCCCCTGTGCGGGGATAGGCGTTTCATCCGCAAGATCGTCAGCCGCTTCGACCGCAAGCGGACCTACGCGGCGGCGCTATGCTCGAACGACGCCGACATGTTCAATCTGGTCGATGCGTCCGGGCAGCGGATCATCGATCCGCCCGACCAACGCAAGCCCGGCATGGTCTGGTCGCTGGCCCGGATCGTCGAATCGCTGGGCGTCGGGTCCTATATTAGTTCGGCATCGCAACATATCTATGTGCGGTCCGACGCGACCTGGGCGAATTCCTATCGTGTCGCCTGGCCGGATGTGCTGCGCCACTGGACCCGGCCGGCAATCCGCACCATAGAGCCGTTCGTGGTGCTCGACCTCGACACCGGAGAATACACACGCAAGCATCCGGAACAAACGTCCGATGTCAGCCAGATCACCGAAGCGACGGGTGATGACGATTGGTCCGCCGGTTTAAGCGACGCGGAATGGGAGGAAGTGAAGGCGTTTTTCTATCCTATTGAAATTCTGTGGCGGTATGTGGATTATCTCGATTTTACCGTGGGCGGGGTCACGCGGCGGATCGCCGTCGACCCGGCAGCCGAGGGCCGGGGCATCGCTTTCCATGCGCCGGCGCATTCGCTGCTGCGCGCGGTGCGGCTGGGGTTTTTCGATACCATCCTGATCGGCAATTTCATGACCACCGAGTTACGGAATATGACGCTGTATCCGCACTTCACCCCGATCGTGGCAAAGCTCGCGGGGTCGTCCGGGGTGCGTACGGCCAGCGCATGGCGACGGTTCCGCTGGCGGTATTTCCGCCGCAATCCGGTGGGCTATCTGGAATGGCATTTGGGTGACTGGACGGACCGCGCGCTGAATGTCGTGCGCGTCTGGGCGGATCGGCTGCACGTCAAGGGGCCGCTGAAGGTGGCGTATCGGCGGTTTCTGGGCGATCCGGTCCGGTAGGGGCGCGGACGCCACCCCAGCCCCGCTCGCATACCGGCGGATGTTGGCGGCCGGTCGATCTTATTCCAACGGGCCGAAACAATGACCGAGATCATGCCCTCCCCGTCATGCCGGGCTTGTCCCGGCAACCCGCGCTGCAACGGCGGGGCCCGGGTTGCCGGGTCAAGCCCGGCATGAAGGGGAGGGCGGTGCCGCGGTCAATCTTTCCGCCGGCCGACCCTACAAAACAAAATTCGTGCCGCTCAACGTATGCGCCCCCTTGAGCAGGATCGCGAAATCCGCCGTGGAATCCCCATTCACGTCACCCGAAATCAACGCGTGTCCCCCCAGCGCGGATTGGCGCAACTGCCCGGCCGTATTGGTGAAGGCGCCGGTGCCGATGAAGGTGAATTTCCTGTCGTAACAATCTACTCGCGGAAAGGCACGCCGCGGCGCGCTTTTCCGCGGTTTATCGGGGGTTTGTCGGAAGGGGGAGCGAGCGGGCGATGGCCGGGTCGATGGCGCGATGCGGCGCGCCGATCCCGACATGGGCGAGCGTCAGGCGTTCACACCTCTTGGAGTAAGGTGCCGAACGGAGAAAAATCTCCCCCTGCCTCCAGCCTTGGTCCGCTTCGCGGCGCAAGCCTACAAGGGGAGGGGGGACTTTCTCTACGCCTGGGCCTATGCGTCCCCCACCGCTTTCCGCCGAGCCTCCCGGGTCACGGCGTGGAAAGCCCGCGGCGCATCACGCGTGAGACAGGTCGTGATGCGACAGCGGCAGGGTCCGGACCCTCTTGCCGGTGGCGGCGAAGATCGCGTTCAGCACCGCGGGCGCTGCCACCGCGATGGTCGGCTCGCCCACCCCGCCCCAGAACCCGCCCGACGGGACCAGCACGGTCTCCACCTTCGGCATCTCCGCCAGCCGCATCACCTGATACGTATCGAAATTCCCCTGCACGGCCCTCCCTTTCTCGACCGTGATCTCGCTGGTCAGCAGCGCGCTCAGCCCATAGACGAAGGAGCCTTCGACCTGCGCCGCGATCTGGTC
>CAMBXJ010000190.1 GCA_945871455.1 Asaia bogorensis | reverse complement strand
CCCTCGCCTTTGGCATAGGATGTTTGGCGTCATGGCCGCAACATTTCCCCCGACGTTTCCAACAACCCGCCTGCGCCGGCTGCGCGCCAACCCGGCGCTGCGGGACATGATGCAGGAGACCACGGTTTCCCTGAACGACCTCATCTATCCGATCTTCGTCGAGGAGGAGTTGGAGGATTTTGCCCCGGTGGAGAGCATGCCGGGCATCCATCGTATCCCCGAGCGCAAACTGGCTGCCGCCATCAAGGAGATTTCGGCCGCCGGGATCAAGGCGGTGATGACCTTTGGTGTCAGCCGCCACAAGGACGATACCGGCAGCGATTCCTGGAACGAGAACGGCTTGCTGTCGCGCATGATCAAGCGGGCCAAGGATGCGGCGCCGGAATTGCTGGTGATCTCCGACACCTGCTTCTGCGAATACACCGACCATGGCCATTGCGGGGTGATCCATAACGGACATGTGCACAACGATCACACGATCGAAAATCTGGGTCGGCAATCGGCCGTCGCGGCACGGGCCGGGGCGGATATGATCGCGCCGTCATCCATGATGGATGGGCAGGTCGCGGCGATCCGATCGGCTCTGGACGGCGCCGGCTTTTCCAACCTGCCGATCATGGCCTATTCGAGCAAATTCGCATCCGCGTTCTATGGCCCGTTCCGCGCGGCGGCTGGATGCGACCTTCAGGGCGACCGCAAGGAATATCAGATGAACCCGCTGAATGGGCGGGAAGCACTGCGCGAGTCGATTCTGGATGAGGCCGAAGGCGCCGATATTCTGATGGTAAAACCGGCTCTGCCATACCTGGATGTTCTGTCGCAGATCCGCCAGCGGAGCCTGCTGCCGATCGCCGCGTATCAGGTGAGTGGGGAATACGCCATGATCAAATTTGCCGCGCAGGCCGATGCCATCGACGAACACCGCGTGGTGCGGGAGACCTTGGGCGGGATCAAACGCGCCGGGGCCGATCTGATCATGACCTACTTCGCGATGGATATCGCCCGTCAGGGATTTTAGGCGGACCGGCCTACCCTGTGCCGTTAAAGGCGGACATCCCCCGTGGAGGATTCAAAAGGGGACATCCAAGTTGCGAAGGGGCGGCTGGCGTGCTATCTCGCGCCTCTCGCTTTGGATGGGGGATAGTTTAGCGGTAAAACTCCAGGCTCTGACCCTGGCATCCTTGGTTCGAATCCAGGTCCCCCAGCCAACTTTCCTGGCAAATTTCGGCGAACCCGCGGCGCCCGCCCAATCGACGTTAGGCTGTTGCCCCCGGCCTCACTACCCTCGGCAAGAGACGCTCGGATGGTCATAATCGGGACACTCCCCACGGTGTGCTGCGCCGACGGGATGACGCGGTTTCTCCATTCCAGCGGGCTTCGCATTTCGAATATCCCGACGTCGTCTCGAATCCGCGCGATCAGGTGAGCGCGGCGGAAGCAGCCAGAGTAACGATCGGGCATATCGCGAAGAGCCATATCCGCAGGGTAAAGCGTCCTCGCCAAGGTGCCGGAACCGCGCGGGAATCACCCGCGCCGGGCACACTGCGCCGGTTGCTTGACCTTGGCGTGATCAAGAACGTGAGTAGGACATACCGGCAGTATTTCACCAAGGCCGGCCGAGCCGCGGCCGCGGCTGACCCAGGACGTGATCGTCCGGAAGGTGATTTGATGGGATTTTTTGATGCGGATTGTGTCAAGCGGCAGGCCGTGAGTGACCAGGGTAGAGGGCCTCGGTATCCGGCCTTGCTGGCGGGATAGTGTCCATCCAGTCAACCTCTCCATCGGCGCCATATCCATCCGGGCGCATATCCATCCTGGCGCTTCGCATATGTCCATGGTTCGATGCGCCGACAACCGCCGGGGACGCAACACGTCATGTCCAATCCAACCATCCATCCAATGACCGTGCCAGGCTTGCAGCAACCGGCCGAGATCGTTGTCGATCGCTGGGGCATACCGCATATCCGCGCCCAGACCACGCATGATGTTTTCTTCGTCCAGGGTTTCAACATCGCCCGCGACCGGCTTTACCAGATCGACCTGTGGCGCAAGCGCGGCCTGGGGCAGATGGCGGCCGATTACGGACCCGGATTCCTCGCCCAGGACCGGGCCGCCCGCCTGTTCGTGTATCGCGGCGACATGACGGCCGAGTGGGCAGCTTACGGCAACCCCGAATCGGAGGCGATCTGCCGGGCCTTCGCCGACGGCATCAACGCCTATCTCGCGTTGGCCGAGGCCGACCCATCGCTGCTGCCCCCGGAATTCGCCGCCATGGGCATCAAGCCGGCCCGCTGGGACGCCGCCGATGTCGTGCGCGTGCGCAGCCACGCCCTGTCGCGCAATGTGGAATCCGAGGTCGTTCGCGCCCAGGTGGCGGCAAGGGCATCCCTGGACACCGACCGCGCGCGCAAATCCATCGAGCCGCCCTGGGATCTGCGTATTCCGGAGGGCCTCGAACCGGCCGACATCCCACCGGAGGTGATGGATACCTACTGGCTGGCGACCGTCGATCCCGATATCTCGCCCGAGCGGCTGGCGGCGAAGCCGGAGGATGCCTGGCGCTGGACCAAGGTGAACGATTTCGACGAGGTCCTGCGCGACTCCGCCGCGACCGCGTCCATGCCGCATGCATCGAAGGAGGCGGCGTCGGCCCAAGGGTCCAACAACTGGGTGGTCAGCGGTGCGCGCCCCGCCACCGGTCGGCCAATCCTGGCGAGCGACCCCCATCGCGAATACCGCCTGCCCTCGGTGCGCTATGTGGTGCATCTGACGGGGCCCGGGCTGGATGTGATCGGCGCCACCGAACCGCCAACCCCGGGCGTGTTCATCGGCCACAACGACACGCTGGCATTCGGCCTGACCATCTTCCCGATGGATCAGGAGGACCTGTATGTCTACGAGACCGATCCCGCCGATCCGGACCGGTATCGCTATGGCGATGGGTGGGAACGCATGACCACCCTGGTCGAGACGATCGAGGTGCGCGGCATGCCGCCGCAGGAAGTGGCCCTGAAATTCACTCGGCACGGCCCGGTCGTCTTCCAGGACGCCGCCAAAGGGCGCGCCTACGCGGTGCGGACGGTGTGGAGCGAGCCGGGAACCTCGGCCTATATGGGGCGGTTGGCCTATATGGACGCGAAATCGGCGTTCGAATTCGGCCTGGCGCTGAAGCACTGGTCCGCACCCACGGTCAACCAGATCTGCGCCGACCTGGAAGGCGATATCGGCTGGTTCGCCGTCGGCAAGTCGCCTCGCCGGCCGAACTGGGACGGGTTGCTGCCGGTGCCCGGCGACGGGCGTTATGAATGGGATGGGTTCCATCCGCAGGCGGCGCTGCCCAGCGTGGTCAATCCGGACCGCGGCTTCGTCGCGACGGCGAACGAGATGAACTTGCCGTCCGACTATCCCCATGACCGCCGCAAGATCGGCTTCGAGTGGTCGGAACGGTCCCGCAGCAACCGCATCCACGAGGTCCTGGATACCCAAACCGCGCATACCCTGGCCGATTCGATGGCGCTGCAATGCGACATCCTGTCGATACCCGCGCGCCGGGTGTGTGCTCTGCTGCCGGCGGGACTGACGGGTCCAGCGGCGACGCTGACCGGTTGGGACTTCCAATTGCGCGCAGACAGCTCGGCCGCGGCGTTGTTCGAAATCTGGTGGGGCAAGCACGTGAAGCCCGCGTTGCTGTCCCGGGTCAGCAATGATCCGGCTGTGCGCGCGCTGCTGGTGCCGGGCGACAACGAACATCTGCTGGCGATGTTGGAAGCCATGGAAGCGCCCGGACCGCTGCTGACCGAGACCCTGACCGCGGCCATCGGCACGTGCCGGTCTTTGCTGGGGGACGATCCGGCATCCTGGCGTTGGGGCGATCTGCATCATGGGTATTTCGCGCATCCGCTGTCCCGGGTGTCGCCGTCCGGGAGGGATGTTGGGAAGCTGCCGATTGGCGGATCAGGCTCCACCCCGATGAACACGCTCTATCGTGGCACGGATTTCCGCCTGACCACCGGGGCATCGTTCCGTATGGTGGTGGATGTCGGTGACTGGGACGAGAGCAAGGTCATCAACACGCCCGGGCAGTCGGGCGATCCCGGATCGGCGCATTACGACGACATGGCCCCGCTTTGGGCGAGCGGGCAGTATGTCCCGATGCTGTATTCCCGCCCCGCGGTGGACCGTGCGGCGGTGACGCGGTTCGTTCTGACGCCGGGGTGAGCTCGACCGCTGGTCGGTCCGGCATTGTGTCCGGACCGACCCGGTCGACCTAGGTCGACGAGTGACAGTAGGGCCAGGCCAAGACATTTGGCCTTCATTTTCGCATTACGGGCCGGAGTATTTTCATGACGAGGTGAATTTGCGCTAGAATTCGAGAACCGAAAGAATGATTGACGGTACTTCCGGAATGTTGGCGGGTCTGGACGCGACAATACCTAGACTGGGCGCGGTTGCCCCAATGATTATCTCTAGTATGTCGTTCTTTTTCATGTCCATGCCGGTCTGAGTAACAAGCACGGCAGTAAATTTCGGGAGGGGAATGGTCTGTATCGCATTTGACTCGGGAACATCCTTCCCGTTGATCCGCAGCCACATATAAACATCGCCAGTGCCCGTGCCGCCGACCTGTGCGGCCGAATTGATTACGTAGAACCCATCGCGAAGAATAGTGAGCTTGGTGCCGTCGATTTTGAACGCGCTACTACTTTGGCCCGCCATTTTGATAGCAAATTGGCTATTGGCAGTGCTCACGAGTTGCGTTTCCATGCTCGTGATGGCTGCCATGGATGCTGCCATCGCTGTGCCGCAGGACAGGGCGATCATGCAGGCGATGACTATGGGGCCTAGTTTTCGCATTCTGAACTCCTAATGATTTCTAACCAGCGGTGCTCCCGAGTAGCGTCACGAATCGATCTAAACTCGTGCTTATAGCTAGTTCACGGTATATTTCAAAATCGCTTCATAAATCCCCTTTGACATCTTTAATTTTCTATATTTCTCTAATATAATATCAATTATACAGAGGTTTCATCATTGGCAACATTTTTGCCCCAAGGCCGATGTGACCAGGAGCGTTCGCCGTTAATCGATCGCCGGACCATCCGTTCGAACCTAACCCCAACCGTCATGCCCCCCAGGACTTGCTGGAACGGTATCGCGATGAACGGCCGTCGGTCGGATAGCCCATGGTTCAAGCAATGGTTTTTTTGCGGGGCCTATAGCTGTGCCGCGTCTTTCGTGGTCGCCGCTTCCAGGTTCAACGCCGTGTTCACCAACGCCAGATGCGAGAAGCCTTGCGGGAAGTTGCCCAGCTGACGACGCGCCAACGGGTCATATTCCTCGGCCAGCAGGCCAACGTCGTTGCTCAGGGCAAGCAGCCGTTCGAACATGGCGCTGGCTTCGTTCAGACGGCCCTGCAGGATCAGCGCGTCCACATACCAGAAACTGCACGCCAGGAAGCTGCCTTCGGTCCCGGACAGGCCATCCCCGGCGTCCTCGGTGCGGTAGCGGCGGATCAGGCCGCCTTCCATCAAATCCCAACCGATCGCCTCGCAGGTCCCGACGATCCTGGGGTCGTCGGCGGGCAGGAATCCCACGGCTGGCAGCAGCAGCAGGCTGGCGTCCAGGACGTCGTCGCTGAAGGATTGGGTGAAGCTGTTGCGGATTGGATTGAACCCGTCGGCGCAGACCATCGCATGAGCCGCGGACCGAAGACCGCGCCAGAGCTGAAAGGGCGCGGGCAGGCCATGCGCCTCGGCGATCCGGATGGCCCGATCGAACGCCACCCACACCATCGCCTTCGAATAGGTAAAGTGGCGCGCGCCGCCGCGCACTTCCCATATCCCCTCGTCGGGCAGGTGCCAGACGGTCTCCAGATGCGTGACCAGCGCGACCACCATGTCCCAGTGATCGCGCGGATCGATCACACCCGACTGCGCGGCGAGGTGCAGGGCATCCATGACCGACCCGAAAATGTCCAACTGGCATTGCGTGCTGGCGGCATTGCCGATGCGAACCGGTTTCGACCCGAGATAGCCCGCCAGCCAGGGCACCTCCCACTCCGCGATATGACGTTCGCCGGCCACCCCGTAGAGTGGCTGCATCTGTGCCACCGCCCCGCCGAGGCTCCGGTGCAGCCAGGCAGTCCAGGCCCGCGCCTCGGCCCCGAACCCAGCCCGCATCAGGGCGGTCAGCGCCAGGCTGGAGTCGCGGAGCCAGCAATAGCGGTAATCCCAGTTGCGCTCCCCGCCCAGACGCTCGGGCAGGGACGTCGTCGGCGCGGCGATCATCCCGCCCGTCGGTTCGTATGTCAGAGCCTTCAGGGTGAGCAGGGACCGCAGCACCTGATCCCGCCATGGCCCGCGATAGGTGCATTTTTTGGCCCAATCCCGCCAGAACCTGGCGACTTCGGCCAGTGCGGCGTCCGCGTTCGGCGATGGAGGAACGGGATGGTGCGACGGTGCATGGTTCAACACGAACGCGATGCGCGCACCTGACGCGCCGCCCGGTGTGCCATCTGGTGCGCAATCTGGGGCGCCATCCGATGTTCGCCCGGATGCATCGCCAGATGCGCCTCCGGACCCGTCCGCGGATGCGCCCCCTGTTGCGTCACAGGGCGGGCTACCGGATGCGACAATGAAAGCAGCGACGATGCTGGCATCCGGCCCAACCTCCACCCCCGGCCCGCGCAGCACCAGTTGGTCCGGTCCGGCGACGGCATGGATGCCGCCATCGTCCAGGCGCCTGATCGAAGGAATAGCCGAGCCGTAAGCGAAGCGCGGCACCAGGGTCAGGCGCATCGGGATCGTTCCACCGCGTCCCTCAATGACACGCACGACGTAGTTTCCGTCCCGGCCGTCTCCACCCGGCACCATGAAGTCGAGCAGAACGACGCTTCCATCCGTGGTCTCGAACAATGTCTCCAGCACCAGCGTCTCGGGTCGATAGCGACGGCTGACCCGCGTGACGGGTGCAACGGGTGCAATGCGCCAGAAGCCATTGTCCGGGCCACCAAGCAGGGCGGCGAAACAGGCGGGAGAGTCGAAGCGGGGAAAGCAAAGCCAGTCGATCGTGCCGTCATTGGCGACCAGCGCCGCGGTCCGGCAATCGCCAATCAGCCCATGGTCCTCAATTAGCCGCCCCGTCCCCTTCACCCCGCTCGGCCCCACATTTTCTGTCCCTGGTTACCGCGGCAGTAGCACGCGGAGCCGGGGATGACTGGTTGGTCCATCGGGCAAATATAAGCGCCGGCGTTGCAGGATTGGCCGGCAGCCTGGGCCGGATAACCAGACGCGCCGCGTCCCGAAGCGGGCGGGGGAGGCGTTAACAGCGGCGTGGGCGGCGCGCTGTAATAGGCGGGCGGCGGATAGTAATAGGTCGGCGGCGCATAATACACCGGCGGCGGGTAGTAGACCGGCGGCGGAGCGTAATAGGGCGGCACGAACAGCGGCAATCCCAGGCCGAAGCCCAGGATCACCCTCGCCTGTGCCGGACCAGCCATCATCCACCCGAACAGGGCGGAACACAGGAGCATTTTCCCCCAGCCCGTGCGGCGCGCGGCGGGGATGTGGGGCATTGCGTTAGCCGCCCGGGTGGCGGGCGATCGCGCCGACCATCGGCGATGATAGGTGCAAGACCAGGGGTTCATAGGACGATGCTCCCTCGGGACAGGCACGCATTATGCCTGATCGAGGCGCCCCACCGCACTCAGTTTCCGCTGGCGGCAGCCGAGGCCATGGCCGACTGGATCTGCTGCATGCTGCCGGCACGGTCGCTTTCCGACAAAGCGCGCAACGCCTGGGAAATCTGGCGCACCGCCGCGTCGTTGCTGGGGTCGTTGGTCTGACCCAGCGGCACCGATCGGTCGAGCAGGCGGGTTTGCGCCATTTCCAGCGCCTGTTGCGCCTCCCCCGTGCGTCCGGCTGCCAGGGCTCCCTGGGCGGCGCGCAGGAAGTCGCTAGGCCGAGCGTTTTCTGGGAGTGCGGGCGCGGG
>CAMBXJ010000189.1 GCA_945871455.1 Asaia bogorensis | reverse complement strand
ATGGCGGGACGCCGCGCGATCGCCTGGTTCCCCTGCTCAGCGACGACGGGCCTGGCGAGCGGCGTAGCGTTCGTCGCGGGCGGCCTTGCGTTCAGCCGCGATCGTTGCCGCTTCCGCCGCGCGCTTGGCGGCTCGGGCGGCCTCTTCCTCGGCCTTCGCCATCAGTTCCGCGGCCTGGGCGACCTTTTCGGCGGCCAGCCTGGCTGCATCGGCTTCCCGTGCGAGTTTGCGCTCCTGAGCGCGCGCATCCCGCGCCGCCGCGACGGCCATCTGGGCCGCCTGGCGTTCGATGACGGCAGGATCGTCAGGGCCAGGGCGCGCCTGGAATTTCTCCCGCATGGCGGTCTTCGCCTTCGCGGCCGAGGTCAGTCGATCCTGGAAATTGGTGTTCTTCGGAGGTTTCATAGGCCGGATTTACCGCCTAGCGGCCGGCGCGCATAGCCCGTTGTGGGTGACGGATAAGATGTTTGCTTCCTGACGCGTGTCGGGGGATCGCCTTCGCGCCGCCATCATCCCCGCCTTTTGGGTCGACTGACGTGCAATCCGACTACCGGCGACGCTCCCTCTGCGCGGTATAGAGCCCACTGCCGGCGATGATCGCCGCCCCCGCCAGGGTCCATCCATCCGGCAGCACACCGAAGGCCAGGAACCCGGCCACCGTCATCCACAGAAGCTGCATGTAGGAGTAAGGCGCCAGGGTCGACACCGGCGTGAAGCGGAGCGACAGGATCACCAGCCACTGCCCCAGCGACGACAGCACCCCCTGCCCAACCGACAGCCACAACTGCATCGTGGTGGGGCGCACGAAATGGAACGGGATGATAGCGGTCAGCACCACAAGGCCCGAGACCGCGGACCAGAACATTGTGGTCTCCGCCCGCTCGGTCTTGGTCATGCGTCGGGTCAGGATCACGCCCACGGCCCAGAACATCGCGGAGGCGACGCGATACAGCCCCTCCGGCTGGAATGTCCCGGTGCCGGGTCGCAGCACCACCAGCACGCCCATCATGCCGGCGGCCAGCGCGATCCAGCGGCGGGCATCCACTTTTTCCCCCAACAGGGGGATCGACAGGACGGTCACCAGGATCGGGCCGATGAATCCGATGGTGGCGGCCTCGGCCAGGCCTACGTCGCGAATGCCGAGCACGAACAGGAGAGAGGAGCATACGAGGCACATGCCGCGCGCCAGTTGCAGCCAGGGTGCCCGAACATAGAAAGATGCCCCACCGATGCGCGTCGTGAGCAGAGCGGCCATCAGGACGAAGACGACGTAGCGGGTCCAGGTGATCTGTACGATCGCCACCTCGCTGGCTAGTTGCTTGGCGATCGTGTCGGCCACACAGAAGATGACCCCGGCGAGCAGGTTGAGCACGATCCCGCGCAGCGGGTTATCCACATGTCCACTCAAGGGTCTCTGGTCTCCTGCACTTGCGACAAGAGACCACTTCAATTCCACGCCGACCAGACCTGCCGGGCTTGCCGCACCGGGTTGCGAGTCCGGGAAGGCACCGATGGCGTCCCCGCGGATTGCGTTGTGAAGCCGAGCCGTCACAGGAGGGGCTGCCGCGGAGGGCAAACGGAAGGTCACTGGCGCTTGCCAATTCAGACCAGACCAACTAACCTGACCAAATAAGAAATCTCTCGTGCGTTAACACCTCGTCAACCGGGTGCCGCTATGTCTGAGCTCGTGAACCTCTACGATGCAAAAACCCAACTCTCCCGCCTGATCGATCGTGCGACAGCCGGCGAAGAGATCCTGATCGGCCGGTCCGGCAAGCCCTTGGTGCGGCTGGTGCCAGTGGAAGACGCGTTGCCGCGGGAGCCAGGACTGTTGAAGGGGTTGGTCATCCCCGACGCCTTCTTCGATCCGCTGCCCGACGACGAACTGACCGAATGGGAATGAAACCAACGGCAATCAGGCGGCCGGAATGAAGTTGCTGCTGGATACGCATACCCTGGTCTGGTGGTGGACCGATGACCGGCGCCTGCCGGCAACGGCTCGGGCCGCCATCGCCGCACCCGGCAACGCGGTCCATGTCAGCGCCGCCACGGCGTGGGAAATCGCGACGAAATACCGCCTGGGAAAATGGCCCGAAGTCGCTCCCCTCATCAACGATTTCGACACTCATCTCCGCCGCTCCCGCTTCATCCCCCTCCCCGTCAGCATGGAACACGCTCGGCTTGCGGGATCGCTGGAAAGCCCGCACCGCGACCCGTTCGACCGGATGCTGGCCGGGCAGGCACTGCGGGAACAGATGCCAATCGTCAGCGGCGATGCGATCTTTCATACCCTGGGTCCGACGGTCGTATGGGACGCGGGGACGACGGATTGATAGCGGCAGGTCGCGCTCGTTCGAGGCGATCGGTCGTTCGCACTTGACTCGGACGCCGACCGTTCTATGTCTGCCTTTATGTCCGACTTCCGGACATTCGTTATCCATCTTTAACCCGGCCCGCGTTGATCCGCGGGCAAGCCGTGTTTCAACCATAAGAAGCGCGCATACCACGGCAACCCCCGGCGCCTAGCCGGACATCCGTAACGGAAACCAACCGCCACATGGCACTATCCGCCACCGCACGCGCCCCGGCGCCCGCGCAAGACCACTTTGCAGGCGAGGACTTCGCCTCTCTTCTTGATGAAACCCTCGGTCGTGATACCGGATTTGACGGCTCCGTCGTCACCGGGCGCGTCCTTCGACTGACCGACGATTACGCGGTCGTCGATGTCGGACTGAAGTCCGAGGGTCGGGTCCTGCTGAAGGAATTCGGCCCACCCGGCGTCAAGCCGGAAGTCAAGCCCGGCGACCTGATCGAGCTTTATGTCGAGCGCTATGAGGACCGCGACGGTTCCATCGTGCTGTCCCGTGAAAAGGCCCGCCGCGAGGAAGCCTGGACGAACCTGGAAAAGGCGTTCGAGGGTCAGCAGCGCGTCAACGGCACCATCTATGGCCGGGTCAAGGGCGGCTTCACCGTCGATCTCGGCGGCGCGGTGGCGTTCCTGCCAGGCAGCCAGGTCGATATCCGCCCCGTGCGCGACGTCGGCCCGCTGATGGGAAGCCCGCAGCCGTTCCAGATCCTGAAGATGGACCGCGCCCGCGGCAACATCGTCGTGTCCCGCCGAGCGGTTCTGGAAGAGACGCGGGCGGAACAGCGCAGTGAACTGATCCAGGGCCTCAAGGAAGGCATGATCCTGGACGGCGTGGTCAAGAACATCACCGATTACGGTGCGTTCGTCGATCTCGGCGGCGTGGACGGACTGCTGCACGTTACCGACGTTGCCTGGCGCCGCATCAACCACCCGTCGGAAGCCTTGCAGATCGGCCAGCAGGTCAAGGTGCAGGTGATCCGCTTCAACTCCGACACCCAGCGCATCAGCCTGGGCATGAAGCAGTTGGAGACCGATCCGTGGGAAGGCGTGGCGGCGAAATACCCGCCGGGCGCCAAATACAGCGGCCGCGTCACCAACATCACCGACTACGGCGCATTCGTCGAGCTGGAACCGGGCGTCGAAGGCCTGGTCCACGTGTCGGAAATGTCCTGGACCAAGAAGAACGTCCATCCTGGCAAGATCGTTTCCACCAGCCAGGAAGTCGACGTCACGGTCCTCGACGTCGACAGCTCCAAGCGCCGCATTTCGCTGGGTATCAAGCAGGTCCAGCGCAATCCGTGGGAGCAGTTCGTCGAGGAGCATCCGATCGGCACCGAGGTCGAGGGCGAAATCCGCAACATCACGGAATTCGGCCTGTTCATCGGCCTGTCGGCGGATATCGACGGCATGGTCCACATGTCCGACCTGTCCTGGGACGAACCCGGCGAGCTGGCGATGGCCAAGTTCGAAAAGGGATCCAACGTCAAGGCGAAGGTGCTCGACGTCGATGTCGAGAAGGAACGGATCAGCCTGGGTATCAAGCAGCTTCGCGACGATCCGGCGGCGACCGTGCTCGACACCGTCCACAAGGGCGATGTCGTGACCTGCGTGGTCAGCGCGGTGCAGGCCAACGGGATCGAGGTGAAGGTCAACGACGTGCTGACGGGCTTCATCCGTCGCGCCGAACTGGCACGTGACAAGGGCGATCAGCGGCCCGACCGGTTTGCCGTTGGCGAAAAGGTCGACGCGAAGATCACCGCGGTCGATCGTGCGGCACGCAAGCTGACCCTGACCATCAAGGGCAAGGAAGTCGAGGAAGAGAAGCAGGCCATGGCCGAATTCGGTTCTTCGGACTCCGGCGCTTCGCTGGGCGACATTCTGGGGGCCGCGATCCGTCGTCGCAACCAGTTGGCGCAAGAGAACAACTGACCGACGGTCGGTGTCTCTCGAAACCGACCTGCTACTGGACAGGCGGCGCCTCAAGCGCCGCCTTGTCTTTTGGCGGAGTTTTTCCGTCCTCGCGATCATGGCCGCCGCGGTAGCCGTGCTGTTGGACCGAGGCCTCGCGTTCAGCGGCGATTACGTTGCTCGGCTGTCGATCAGCGGGATCATCACCGAAGATCGAAAGCTGATCGCCGCCCTGGACGACGTTGCCGACGATCCGCACGCGAAAGCCCTTGTGGTCTCGATCAACAGCCCCGGCGGCACCGTCGCGGGGGGCGAAAGCCTCCACCACGCCATCGCTCGGTTCGCCCGGAAGAAGCCGGTCGTCGCGGTGATGGGGGGTGTGGCGGCCTCAGCCGGGTACATGATCGCAATGCCGGCCGAACGGGTGTTCGCCCGCGAAGCGACCCTGACCGGATCCATCGGCGTCTTGATGGAAACAGGGGAAGTCTCCGGCCTGCTCTCCAAACTCGGCATCACGACCGAGGCAATCTCGTCCGGACCGCTGAAAGACCAGCCCAGCTTGACGAAGCCCACCTCCCCAGCCGGACGGGAGGTTCTGCGTGGTCTGGTGCTGGATATGTACGACCAGTTTGTCGGCATGGTCGCCAAGGGCCGCAAGATGGATCCGGACAAGGTGCGCGAACTGGCGGATGGGCGCGCCTATACCGGACGGCAGGCGCTCGCCGTGGGCCTGATCGACGCCATCGGCGGGGAGCCGGAGGCACGACTCTGGCTGGCGGCGGAAAAGGATGTTTCCGCGGACCTGCCGATCGAAACGATCACGACGGTTGGACTGGCCGAACGGGCGATCTCTGGCAGTTTGGGACAGGTTGTCGAATCTATTTGGAAAACACTGATTTCACAAAGCGTTAGGATTGACGGGGGATGGGCCATCTGGCAACGTTCGGGCAATTGAACCGCGGAACAACGCCCGTGACAAAGTCAGAACTGATAGCCCAGATCGCCGAAGCCAATTCCCATCTCCGCGGCGCGGATGTGGAACTGATTGTCGGAACCATCTTCGACCAGATCGCCCAGGCTCTGGCAGAAGGGTCTCGCGTGGAACTGCGGGGCTTTGGCGCTTTCACCATCAAGCACCGCAACGCCCGCACCGGCCGCAACCCCCGCACCGGGGAGGCCGTGCCGGTGGACGAAAAATCGGTGCCGTTCTTCAAGGCCGGCAAGGAACTGCGCGAACGGGTCAATCGCGGCGGCAAGCCAGCCCGTCGGGAGACGAAGCGCAAAACCGCCTGACAGGCCGCCTATCCAGAAGCAGGATCGCGGCGAGCGCACACCGGCGAGATCCTGGTTCACACTCTCAGACCAACGACCCTGACCATTGACCGATGTGCCGTCCCTCTCGTCAATGTCGCCTTCCCGGCGACCCTCGCTTCAACGGCAGGGGGCGGATTGCCCGGACAAGCCCGGCAATGACGATAAGGGCACGCTATCGGCCAGGCGTTCGGGCGGTTAGTAACAGGCAATCGGGCGAAGCGCTTTGCCGGTTCATAGTCAGGTTGAACGCGCCCCAGGAGCAGTGATCGAATCCATGCGCCTTTTGATCGCCGTCCCGCTTCTGCTGTTTCTGGTGCTGTTCGCGCTGTCGAACACCGCGCCGGTGCGTCTGGCCCTCTGGCCCACCGACTTCGCCCTGGAACTGCCGCTGTCGCTGGCCATGATCGGCGCCACCGGGCTTGCCCTGCTGATCGGCGGCGTTCTCGTCTGGCTCAACGAGCTTAGCCAGCGCCACCGCGCCCGACGAGCGGAACAGGCGGTGCGGCTTCTGGAGGCGCAGGTGCGGGAATTGAAGGCGCGTTTGCCGATCCACGCCATGCCGCCGCCATCCACATGACGTCTCAACCCGCATCGCAGCGACTGATCGTTGCCCTGGACACGACCGATCCGGACAAGGCCGCCGGTTGGGCGAAGGCGACCGCGCCGCATGTCGGCCTGTTCAAGCTGGGGTTGGAGTTCTTCCTGGCGAACGGCGCGACAGGCTACCGAGCGGTGCGGGGCCGGCCGATCTTCCTCGATCTGAAACTGCATGACATCCCGAACACGGTGGCTGGGGCGATGCGCGCAGTGCTGGCATTGCAGCCGCGGATGGTGACGATCCACGCCGCCGGTGGGCCCGCGATGATCCGTGCGGCGCGCGATGCCGCGGAGACCGCGGGCACACACCGGCCGCTGATCCTGGCGGTGACGGTCCTGACCAGCCTGGACGACGCAACCCTTGCCGGCATCGGCGTGCCCGGCGGTGCGGCGGCGCAGGTGATGCGATTGGGCCGGATGGCGCTGGCGTCGGGCGCCGATGGGTTGGTTTGCTCGCCGCTGGAAGTGGCGATGTTGCGGCAACATCTCGGACCGACCGCCAGGCTCGTGGTGCCGGGGATTCGCCCCGCCGGCGCCGATACCGGCGATCAGGCACGGACCATGACCCCAGCGCAGGCGGTCGAGGCCGGCGCGGATTGGATCGTCGTCGGCCGCCCGATCACAACCCAGGCCGATCCGGGCGCCGCGGCCGCCGCGATCGTGGCATCCCTGCCATGACCGATGTCCAGGTCAAGATTTGCGGCATCAACGACCCGGCCGCCTTCGATAGCTCGATCGAAGCCGGGGCCGACTGGATCGGTTTCGTCTTTTTCCCGCCATCGCCGCGCTTCGTCACCCCGGCGGCGGCGGCCTCGTTGTCCGCGCGCCATCCAGCAGGACCGCCCCGCGTCGGGCTGTTCGTCGATCCGACCGAAGCCGTGATCGCCACGGCATTGGACGCGCTGCGGCTGGATGTCCTGCAACTTTACGGCAATTTGCCCCCGCTCGACCGCCTGCGGGCGCGGTTTGGCCTGCCGATCTGGCGGGCGGTGGCCATCGACACCGCCGCCGACCTGCCAACCGACGATCGTGGCGCCGATCGGCTGCTGCTGGAGGCCAAGCCTCCGCCCGATGCGACCCGGCCCGGCGGCAACGCGGTGTCCTTCGACTGGTCGCTGCTGCGCGATTGGACCGCGCCCGCTCCGTGGGTGCTGGCCGGGGGCCTGACCCCCGCGAATGTCGCGTCCGCGATCCGGGCGACGGGAGCTTCCGCCGTTGACGTGTCATCCGGGGTGGAGAGGAGTCGTGGGGTCAAGGACCCTGATCTGATCCGCGCCTTCATCGCGAACGCGCGCGGCGCGGGGAGGTAGCCGGGGCCAGAGCGTCGATGCGCCAAGGACCCGCCCCGAACGGCCGTTGCCGGCTAACCCGACCACTGCTGATTGAGCCTTGAGTGCCGATGCATGCGATGGTCGAGGGCCGGGCATCGCGACCGGCACCCTGATCCGGATGCCCCCCGTTCCAACAGGCCCAAGCATGGCTGACCGATCCTGGAGACCGGCGTTGTCTCGGTTGGGCCGCGGTTACTGTATGTCTTCGCGCCGTTGGCACACCGCGCGATCGCCGTGACCCTAAACCTTCACACTGGCCTTCGCATCCGCGAGTTCCTTGCGCAAGCGATCGACCTCGGCTCGCAAGGCATCGATTTCCCGTAACGCGGGATCGTTGGGCTGGCCGGCGCCCCCCTCATCGGGGCGACGAAACGGTGCGAACAGGCTGAACGCCCGTTCCATCATTGCCATGTTCTGGCGGCTGACTTCTTCTATATTGCCGAACGGAAACAACGTGCCGACGGTCTTCTGCA
>CAMBXJ010000188.1 GCA_945871455.1 Asaia bogorensis | reverse complement strand
GCCAGGACGAGCAACGGCAGAAAGCGGCGAAGGCGCGGCATGGACTGATTTTGTCTCAGCCACACCGGTTTGTCGCGGCAATTCGATTGAGGGACAGGCACGCTCCCCCGGACCGCCGGCGCGGGATCAGGGCCGGTGGCGCCCCCCGGAGTCGCGAGCGGCGATAGCTCAGGCGGTCGAGACCCCCGCCCTCGTGGGTCACGCCGCTGAACCGGCATGCCCTGGTTGTCCAACGTCGCCGGACGTTACAGGCGGCCTGGAACGCTAGTACACCTCGCCGGAAATGGCGACTCGGATGCACTCATCGGCACCGAGTTGAATTTGTCACAGTTCGCCGAAAATGGAATCCCCAGGCTCAGGGCAGGAGTCGGGACTCCATCCACGATGCGAAGAGTCCTCTCGAACTGAGGGAGGCTCACGTGGCGGCTCTCAAGGCTTTATCGGTCCCACTGTCGTGCGAACATGAACGGACGTTGAAAGAGTTGATCCGGGCACACTCGACACCGCAAAAATTGGCGGAACGGGCGCGCATCATTCTGCTGGCCGCGGCGGGCCAGGGCGTCGATGAGACCGCCCGTCAGTTGGGGATTTGGCGAAAAACCGTCAGTCAGTGGCGCCGTCGGTGGCGGGACGCGGATTCAATGTGCGGCGTGGCGCAGCGTCTGAGCGACGCTCCGCGTTCCGGCGCCCCAGCGAAGTTCACACCTGAGGAGATCTGCCAGATCGTGGCTCTTTCGTGTCAGGATCCGGAAAAGCTTGATGTTCCGATCAGCCATTGGAGCCAGAGTGAACTGGCGCGACAAGCCGTCGAGCGCGGCATCGTCAAAAGTATCTCGCACGGCTCGGTCGGGCGCTTTTTTAAAAGAAGCCGCGATCAAGCCGCATCTCAGTCGTTACTGGCTGACCCCAAAACCGGATCCCGATTTCGACAAGAAATGCGCTGACATCTGCGAGATATATGAGACGGCAGCGGCCGAGGCCGAACAGGGCGGCCAAACCGTTTCGGTTGATGAGATGACCGGCATCCAGGCCCTGGAACGCGCCGCCAAAACTCTGCCGATGAAGCCAGGCCACGTCGAGCGGCGAGAATTCGAATACAAACGCCATGGCACAGTCGCCGTGATCGCGGGGTTCGATGTCGCAACCGGCACGGTCCGCGCCACGATCGGCGATACACGCACCGAGGCGGACTTCGCCACATTCATGACGGATCTGTTTGCGTCGGCCGCGCCAACCGCGCCGTGGCGCGTCGTCTGCGACAACCTCAATACGCATATGTCCGAGAGCCTCGTCCGCCTCGTGGCGGGGCTATGTGGCATTGAGGACGATCTCGGGGAAAAGGGAAAATCCGGCATCCTTCAGTCGATGTCCACGCGGGAGGCCTTCTTGCGCGACCCCAGCCACCGCATCACCTTCCACTTCACGCCGAAGCATGCGTCCTGGATCAACCAAATCGAGATTTGGTTCTCGATCCTGGTCAGAAAGCTCCTGCGGCGCGGCAATTTTACCTCCAAGGACCATCTTCAACAGAGGATCGAGAGCTTCATCGCCTATTTCAATGCCACCATGGCGAAACCCTTCAACTGGACCATGAAGGGGAAGCCACTGGTCGCTTGAGATCGCTCGGAAGGGGGTTGGAATTTCCGGCGAGGTGTACTAGAGCGTAAGGTGAATTTCAGCGGGCGATCATGCTTCTTTACCCGCGCGGAGACCGGCCGCTCACGTCCGAATCGGGCCTGCGACGCAGCGTGGGAGCCTGCGATATAACGCCGTTACCGGCTCTGCGATGCAGCGCCGCAACCGGCGACCCACCACCCGATCGCCGGCCACCCCGGCCATGCCGGTTATGACCGAAGGAGGCATTCGCGTCCTCATTCCTGGGTCAAAACCCAGGCATCTCCGTCATCACGGGCAATCGAAAAAGCAGGCTCTTGCAAGGTTACCTGTTTGGGAGACTGGCTTCAGCCCCAGGCACAATGACATCCACCGGCGGCCCCGGTCCACCAGCCCCGGCTTCGTGTCCTTCGTGCCTTCGTGGTGAGAATCGCGGAGCTTACCAAGGACATCTCGCCCGTCCGGGGGAGTCCCATTGGTTCGGGACACCACGAACCGCGGCACCGCGATTCTCCACCACGAAGTCACGAAGGACACGAAGAAGTGGGGTTCCGCCAGCGCGACCTGCGATTAGGGTCGCCAGGCCGACTGAAGCCATGCGCTCCCAACAGATAGCGCTACAAGAACCAGGGTTTATCGCTTCAGGCGGTTGCCGGGGGCTCCTCCGGTCCGGTTCGGCGATGGGGGATCGACCATTCCGGACCATAATCGGAAGCGCGGGCCAACCCACAGGCCTGATCCACCCGTGCTTCCCTCTTCCGCCGGCCTGCCCCAACATGATTGCCATGATCCCATTCGCGGACCTGCTGGAACGTCTGGTCTTCACACCATCCCGCAACGCCAAGATCGCGCTGCTGCACCGCTATTTCGCGACCCAGCCCGACCCGGACCGAGGCATCGGTCTGGCCGCCATCACGGGCGCGCTGACCTTCAAGGCGGCCAAACCGGGCCTGATCCGGGACCTCGCCGCGGCCCGCACCGATCCGGTGCTGTTCGGCTGGTCATACGATTACGTGGGCGATCTCGCGGAAACCGTCGCGCTCATGTGGCCTGGGGCCCGCACGGATGCCGCCCCGCCCCGCCTGGCCGACGTCGTCCAGGCCCTGGAGGTCGTGCCGAAAGCCTTGCTGCCCGGGTTGGTCTCCGAGTGGTTGGACGCGTCCGACCCCTCAACGCGATTGGCATTGCTGAAATTGATCACCGGCGGGTTGCGGGTCGGCGTGTCGTCTCGCATTGCCAAGATCGCGTTGGCGGAGTTGGGCAAAGCCCATGGACAGGCCGTCACGGCGGACGACGTGGAAGAGGTCTGGCACAGCCTCGCTCCACCGTATCTGGACCTGTTTGGCTGGCTCCAGGGCATCGCGCCACGCCCGGATCCGGCGGATGCGCCGGTGTTCCGGCCACCGATGCTGGCGCATCCATTGGAAGACGCCGACCTGACCGCTTTGCGACCCGAGAACTGGCGGGCGGAATGGAAATGGGACGGCATCCGTGTGCAACTGGTCGCGACCAGGGAAGGCAGGCGGCTCTATTCCCGTGGGGCAGAGGACATATCCGCCGCGTTCCCGGAAATACTGGAAGCCATGGACTTCCACGCGGTGCTGGATGGGGAGTTGCTGGTCATCCGCGATGGGGTGGTCGCGCCGTTTGCCGATTTGCAGCAGCGTTTGAACCGCAAGTCGGTGACCCCCGCATTGTTGCGCCAGCACCCGGTCGGCGTGCGCCTGTACGACCTGCTGTTCGACGGTGCGGAAGATCTGCGCTCACAACCTTTCGACGTGCGGCGGGGTCGGCTGGAAGCCTGGCTCGCCCGCTGTCATCCGGCAAACATGGACCTGTCCGCGCTGATCGATTTCGGCTCCCTGGACGAGCTTCGGGCCTTGCGAGACGGCGCCCGTGCCGCCGCCATCGAGGGACTGATGCTCAAACGCGGCGACAGTGCCTATCTGGCGGGACGCGTGAAGGGCCATTGGTGGAAGTGGAAGCGCGACCCGCTGACCGTGGATGCGGTGCTGATGTATGCCCAACGCGGGCACGGCAAGCGCAGTTCCTTCTATTCCGACTTCACCTTTGGCGTCTGGCGAGACCAGGACCTGGTTCCGGTGGGCAAGGCCTATTTTGGATTCACCGACCAGGAGTTGGCCTTCCTCGATCGCTGGGTGCGCGACCACACCACCGCTCGGTTCGGCCCGGTGCGAGAGGTGGAGAAATCCCTGGTGCTGGAAGTCGCCTTCGATGGCGTGCAGTTTTCCACGCGGCACAAGTCCGGGGTGGCATTGCGGTTCCCCCGCATCGCTCGGATCCGCACCGACAAACCGGTGGCGGAGGCAGACCGGCTGGAAGCCCTGCTGGCATTGATCGAAAAAGACCGCCCGGGAAACAACGCGGTTTGAACCATGGCCGCATCGCTCCATAGTGTGGACATCGGAACCGGGGAGGACACCATGGCATTGGTTACCAACACCACGAAACGCCGCCTGCAAGCCGGCCAGATGGCGCTGGGCTTCGGCGTGCATCACTTGCGCACGGTTGCGGCGCCGGTTCTCGCGGGCGCCACCGGGCACGACTGGATCTTCATCGACACCGAGCACGGCGCGTTTTCGGTCCAGGAAACCACGCAGTTGTGCATCGCGGCGCTGCCCACCGGCGTCACCCCCATCGTGCGGGTCTGTGCCGGTGCGATCGACGAAGCGACCCGGGCGCTCGACAACGGGGCGCTTGGCATTGTGGTGCCGCATGTTGATACCGCGAAGCAGGCCCGCCGTATCGCGGAGGCGTTTCGCTATCCGCCCGATGGCCACCGCAGTTGGGGCGGCCCTCCGGCCGTGTATGGCTATCGTCCGCCGTCCACCATGGAAGCGCAGGCGGCGATCAACGCCGAAATCCTGACCATCGTCATGTTGGAAAGCCCGGAGGCGATCGGGAACGCTGACGACATCGCCGCGGTCGGCGGCGTGGACGTGCTGTTCATCGGCACCTCCGACCTGACGGCCGAGCTGGGGATTTCGGGGCAGATGGGTCACCCGAAGGTGATCGAGGCCTACCGGTCGGTCGGCGAGGCCTGCCTGAAGCACGGCAAGGTGCTGGGCATGGGCGGGGTCTATGACGAGGAAAACGCGTCCCGCTATGTCGGCATGGGCGCGCGGTTCATCCTCACCGGGTCCGACCACAGCTATCTGATGGCCGGAGCGAGCCAACGAGAAAATTTCTTCAACAACCTCCCGTCAGCGCCGATGGCGACGACTGAACCGACAAGGAAGCCCGGCAAGAGAAAGAAAGCCGGCTGATCATCGGGCCATGGCAGCCCCGGCCGTCTCCGGTTCGGCCGCTGCCTCGGCCTGCCGTGGTGCCGACCGCCTAGTGACCCATCGAGCAGGGTGAATCCGACCGATGATCAAGAAAAGCACACTGCATCGGCAATTGATCGAAGCCGAGGAAATCCTGATCCAGCCCGGTGTCTATGACGGATTTTCCGCCCGCCTCATCCAGCAGATGGGCTTCAAATCGGGCAGCATCTCCGGTGCCGGGCTGTCCGAAACCACCCTTGGATGGGCCGATGTCGGGATCCTCAGTTACGAGGCCAATGTCTCCCGGTCCCGCGCCATTGCCGCCTGCGTGGACATCCCGCTCAGTGCCGACGCCGATACCGGCTACGGCAACGCGATCAACGTGTTCTTCACGGTGCGCGGGTTCGAGGCCGCGGGCGTCGACGGGATCATGCTGGAGGACCAGGTCTCCCCCAAGCGCTGCGGACACATGGACGGCAAGGAGGTCATCTCGGCCGAGGAGGGGGTGGAGAAGATTCGCGCCGCCGTGGAAGCCCGTCGCGATCCGGACTTCATCATCAAGGCTCGCACCGACTCGACGGCGACCCATGGGGTGAAGGAAGCCATTCGCCGCCTGAACCTGTATGCCGAAGCCGGGGCCGATCTGTTGTTCGCCGACGCCTTGCTGACGCGGGACGATATCGCTCTGGTCGCGCGGGAGGTCGGCAAACCCATGTCGGTGAACATGGGCTTCGGCATCCGGTCCCGGCCCACCACGCCGCTGCTATGCGCGCGGGAGCTTCAGGACCTGGGCGTCGCGGTCGCGTCCTATCCCCGGCTGGTGACGGGGGCGGCGATCATGGGGATGCGCAACGCGCTGTCGGTCCTGAAACAGTCGGTGGAGGAAGGGCGGGTCATAGAGCGTCCCGACCTCGCGGTGTCCTTTCAGGAAATCAACGACCTGATGGGGTTGGGCACCATCCGGGAGATGGAGCAGCGGTTCCTGACGCCGTCCCAACTGGATGCCAAATACGGCGGGAAGGCACCGTCGGAGCACTGATACCAACTGGCCGGAACAACACAACTCTGTCATGGCGGCCGCGGGGCAACCATCCACGACTGCCGTTGTTGCAGCTTGGGAAATTCGTGGATGCCGGCCTGCGCCGGCAGGACGGGGAGGCACCGACCGGAGAATCAATCTTTCCGCCGGCCGGTACGACGTGCCGATCAACGTGTTCGATTGTATTGATAGTCTTCCCGCTCCCCGGTCCCAACCCGCAATCCATCCGGAAGCGGCGCCCGCGTGGCATTGACCTTCGCATGCACGTCCAGAGCGGCCTGGTCGGTCCACCGCTCCAGCAATGTCAGCCGGTCTGGGTTCACCGCGCTCTGAAAGACCTCGAACTGCTCGCAGCCGGGTTCTTTCATGACGTCGGCGCAGCGTGCTTTGTACACCTGGGCAAGTTCGGTTCCCTTCCCGGGAGCCGCGGTGATGGTGACGACGAGGCGGACTGACATGATGGTTCCTCCATTAAAGGCATGACGTGGCGGCGCCCGGCGGACGAGCGTCAGGGGGGGATCGCGGCGGCGACTGACGGGCGGGAATTGGGCCGAAATCGCTCCGATTGGTCGTATGAAGGCAAATCCCGCCCGATCCGACAGCCCAACCGGCGCAAGGACAAATCGCGCCGAGGTATTTTGACGACGGGCGCTACAAGGCCGCCACGCCGGCCCGGGCGCAGTCTTCATCTTCCTGAGCCGTGCCGCCGCCGACACCGCACGCACCGTCAATGCCGCCATTGCGCAGAACCGGCACCGCGCCTTGGCCCATGATCATATGGCCGCCCGACGCCGCCGCGATTCCCGCCGGAGTCGGATGGTTCGCCCGTTCCGTCAATTCCCCGCTTGCTCGGCCGAACGCCGCCGAGGCGATGGCCTTGCCCTGGCTGCCATAGGCGCTGGCCCAGATCGCGTTGTCCATGCGCTGGAACGCCAGCAACCGACCGCCTGCATCGCAGACCGCCACGCTGATCTTGATGTTGAGTGCCTTGGCCTTCGCGATCGCGCCCTGGGCGATACGATTGGCCTCATCCAATGTCAGAGCCATGGTTGTTTTCCTTGTTCCGGGACGTTGAGGGGCCGAACCCCGGCCGAACCATAGCGCGTTTCCGCGGATGTGCAGGAGGGGGCCTATTCCTTTGCGTCCGGTAGTTCGATCCCAGCCAAAGCCTGCCAGACGCGGATGACGAACGCGTCGTCCTTCAGTCCTTGGCCATTGGCCGCCGCCGCCAGAAACAACTGATGTGCCGCGGCCGCCATGGGTAGCGGGAAGGTCAGCGCGCGCGCCTGATCCAGCACGATCCCCAGGTCCTTCACGAAGATGTTCACCGCCGACAACGGGGTATCGTCGCCGGCCAGGATATGCGGCACCCGATTCTGCCACATCCAGGAACTGCCGGCCGATTCCGAAATCACGTCATAGAGTGTCTGGGGGTCGGCCCCAGCGCGAATGCCGAGCGCCAGGGCTTCGGCGGCGGTTGCGATGTGCACACCCGCCAGCAACTGGTTCACCATCTTGACGGTGCTGCCGATGCCCACCTTATCGCCCAGCCGCCAGACCTTGCTGGATATCGCCTCCAGCACCGGTCCGGCCTTGGCGAACGCGGCATCCGATCCCGATGCCATCACCGTCATCGTCCCGGCATGCGCGCCCACCTTGCCGCCGGAGACCGGGGAATCCAGCATCAGGAACCCCGCGTCCAAAATCCGCTGGTCCAACGACCGCGCGGCCCCCGGCGCGATCGTCGCACAACAGAGAATCACCGCGCCCTTTGCCATGCCGTTCAGGCATCCGGGACCGTCACCGTCGCCGAACAGCACCGCTTCCGTTTGGGAGGCATTCACGACGAACACGACAAGGGCTTCCAGGTCCGGCGGCAATTCCGCCGGGGTTGCCACGACCGAACCGCCCGCGGCAGCGAAATCCGCTCGGCTCGGTTCCCGTAGCTCGCACCCGGTGACCGCATGGCCCTTGCGCAGCAGGTTCAGTGCGGCGCCCATCCCCATGGTGCCGAGGCCGATCACGCCAACCTTCATCTTATCTTCTCCCTATCGGCCGCCACGAAACCGCTCGACCGCGGCAACC
>CAMBXJ010000187.1 GCA_945871455.1 Asaia bogorensis | reverse complement strand
CGGGCTCGATCCGCGGTCGGCGCGGGTCATCCAGATCGGCGCCGTGCGTCCGCGGAACGGACAGGTCGATCCCAATGACCGGTTTGAGAGTCTGGTCGATCCCGAACAGCCGATCCCCCCAGGCGCGACCGCGATCCACGGGCTGACCGCTGCCCATGTCGCCGGCGCCCCATCTTTCGCCGCGGTCGCGCCAAGCCTGGCGGCTTTCCTGGGAGACAGCGTTGTCGTCGGCCACACGATTGCCTTCGACATGGCGATCCTGGCCCGCGCGCATCAGCGAGCCGGCCTCCCCTGGACCGCGCCCCGGACCTTGGATGTCCGTCTGCTGGCGGGCGTGGCATTCGCCAATCTGCGACAGGATGACCTGGACAGCCTGTGCACGCGTCTGTCCGTGCCCATCACCGCGCGCCATACCGCCACCGGTGACGCCGTGGCCGCCGCCGGCGTGTTCCTCGCCTTGCTACCCCTGCTGCGGGAACGCGGCATCCGCACCCTGGCGGAAGCCGAGGCCGCATCCAGCCGCCTCGCGGAACGCATGGCACGGACCAAAAGCGCCCTCCTCGCGGTGGGAGGCCCGCCTGTGCCCGGGATCGCGGACCGACAGGGCCCGCTGGAACGGATCGACGGATTTCCCTACCGCCACTTGGTGCGTGACGTGATGACGACCCCGCCGGTCAGCCTGGACGCGGCCGCCACCGTCGCCCAGGGCATCGCCATCCTGGCCGGGACCGGGATCAGTTCGGTGTTCGTCCGACAGGGCGGCGTCCACGCCGCTACCCCGTGGGGTATCGTGACGGAGCGCGACATCATTCGCGCGCTGCATGCCCAGGGTGACGCCGCCCTGCGCGCGCCGCTCGCAACCCTTGCCACGATGCCGCTGGAATGCGTGCGGGCAGACGATTTCGTCTATCGCGCCATCGGCCGCATGACCCGCCTCGGCTTACGCCATCTCGGCGTGATCGATGCCGGCGGGGACCTGGTCGGCGCGCTGACCCCGCGCAACCTGCTGCGCCAGCGCGCCCAGTCCGCGATCGTCCTGGGCGATCAGATCGATAGCGCCAAGACCACCGCCGAACTCGGCACCGCCTGGGCCCGCGTGCCCGAAATGGCGCGCCTGCTCCTGGCCGAGGACGTCGAGGCCCGTGCGATCGCCGCCGTCATCAGCACCGAGATCAGGGCGCTGACCCAAAGAGCCTCGGAGATGGCGGAGGCGCGCATGGTGGAAGCCGGGTTGGGCGGCCCGCCTGTCCCGTATTGCGTGATGGTGCTGGGTTCGGCCGGACGTGGGGAAAGCCTGCTGGCGGCGGATCAGGACAACGCGATCGTCTTCGCCTGCGGCGATCCCGACGGTCCCGAGGATCGTTGGTTCGCCGCCATGGCCGCGCATATGACCGCCATCCTGGATGAGGTCGGGGTGCCGTTCTGCCAGGGCGGGGTGATGGCGAAGAACGCCGCCTGGCGCCTGAGCCTGGCCGGCTGGCACGCGCAGATCGACCGCTGGGTCCGACGCCAGCGCCCGGAGGACCTGTTGAGCGTCGACATCTTCTTCGATCTGGCCCCGGTCCATGGCGACCCCGCCCTGGCCGAAAGCATCCGCGCCCACGCCTACAAAGCAGGCCACGCCGCGCCCGACTTCCTCAAACTCCTGGCCGCCGAGGCAACCCGGGCGCGCCCGCCGCTGACCCTGTTCGGGCGCCTGCGCACGGAGGATGGCCGGGTGGACCTGAAGAAGCATGGGTTGATGCCGATCTTCACCGCGGCCCGTGTCCTGTCGATCCGCCACCATCTGCCCGCGCATGCCACGGTCGATCGGTTGCGCGCCGTGCTGGCCCGGGGCATCGGCGCCACGTCAGACATCGACGCGGTGATTCTGGCGCATGGGCTGCTGCTGGAAGCCTGCCTCATGCAGCAACTGGCGGACGCGCGCGCCGGCGTGCCGCTGTCCACGCGCGTCGATCCCCGGGTGTTGCCGGCGGGCCGGCGCGCGATCCTGCCGGATGCGTTGCGCGCTGTGGCGAAGGCGGTCGATCTGGTGAACGAAGGACGGATCGGCTGACCCGGTCCGCCCGGTCCGCATCGCCGGCCAACATCGCGCCAGTCTGTTCCGTATTCGATACAGACAGATACGGGTGAGCGGGTTAAAAGACCTCGTGCGACCCTGGTGTCGGTTCACCGATCGTTTGGATCCACCAACCTTCCATCCACCAGCCGAACCCGCCGGTCGGCTGTCGCCGCCAGGCCCTCATCATGCGTCACCGCAATGACCGTCCGCCCTTGCAGAGCGAGGTCCCGCATGATGGCGAATACCGCGGCACCGTTGCGGGTATCCAGGGCGCCCGTGGGTTCGTCTGCCAGAATGAACCGCGGGTCATTGGCCAGGGCGCGTGCGATCGCGGTTCTCTGACGTTCCCCACCGGACAGCGCCGCCGGGAGATTGTCGGCCTTGCCGGTCATGTCCAGTGCCGCCAGCAGGGACCGGGCGTGGTCGCGCATCGCGCCGGCGCCCAACCTGCCAAGCTGGCGCATCGGCAACATGACATTGTCCAGCACAGAGAACTCCGGCAACAGAAAGTGAAACTGGAAAACGAAACCGAAGCGTTCCAACCGCAGACGGGCACGTGCCTCCCCATCCAGCGTCGCGGTCGGGCGCCCATCCACCAGCACGTCACCCTTGGTCGGCGGGTCGAGCAGGCCCAGTAGATACAGCAGGGAAGATTTTCCCGACCCCGACGGACCGGTGATCACGGTAAAACTGCCGACGTCGAACGACAGATCGATGTCGGCCACCAGGGTAACCGGCACGATACCCGGCAGGACCCGGGTCAAGCCGATCGCCTGAAGCGCGGCGGTCATCCCGCGGATCGCGACGGGACGGTCACGTGGCCCCTCGAATCACAGTAAGCGGGTCGGTCCGCGCCGCTCGGCGGGCGGGCAGCCAGGCGGCACCGAGCGAGGCCGCCAGGGCGATGATGCTGGCGGTTGCGTAAATCCCGACCGATCGTGAAATGATCAGCGTCGCACCCGCCTCTCCGCCGGGGGCCGGCACCTGTTCCAACGCGAACGAAAGCACAAGGCCCAGCAGCCAGCCGGCGCACATGCCGATGATCCCCACCACGGCGCCTTCGATCACAAATATTGCCACGATGTCACGGCCCGCGACGCCGATGGACCTCAGGATGGCGATGTCTCGCGCCTTTTCCATGACGACCGTGGAGATGATGTTGAAAATGCCAAAGCCGGCGACCACCAGGATCGATGCGGTACACGCGAAGATGATAATGTTCTGCAACAGAAACACGGACAGGATGCGTGCATAGGTCTCCTCCCAGGGCGCGGTCTTGAAGCCCCAGCGGCCTTCCAGCATGGCGGCGACCGGGATCGAGCGTTCGATGTCGTCCAGCCGGACACGGATTTCGTTGATCACGCGCGGACGCGCCTGCATGGATTGCTGCTTATATAAGGCCACATAGACAACGCCGCTGTCCTGCTGTTCGAGCCCGGAGCGAAAAATGCCCACCACCCGCAGCGTGGTTTCGCCGCCCGCCAGGGTGGCGGCGGCTATCGTATCCCCCAGGCCGGCTCCCATCTTGGCGGCCAGGCTCTGGCCGATGAGGACGCCGTCGGGTCGCATCCCCAGGGCATCCAGCCGTCCCGCGGTCAGGTCGCGCGCCAGTGACGTCACACGCTGTTCTTTCGCGGGATCGATGCCGATCGCCGCCACCGCATAGTCGCGCCCGGCCCGACGCAGGATCGCCTGGCCGCGCAAAGTCGGCGCCGCCGACAGCCCGGGCATGGCGGCAAGAGCGTCCAGGATGCCGACCGCGCCCGCGATCCCTCCGACCGGATCGCGCGGCAGAATGCGCCGGATTTCAACGGCATCGTCCGGATGCAGAATCCGCAGCGGCTGACGGGCCGGCCGGCGGATTTCGTCCGTCATGACGATGTGCGGGTTTGTCTCGATGATCTGGCTGCGGAAGTAATTCTGAAACCCCTGCATCATGCCGCTGATGGAAACGAAGACGCCGACGCCCAGGGTGACCCCCATGATCGACACCCATGTCTGACGTTTGCGACTACGCAGATGGGCCAACGCGATGGACAGCGGCAGCGGGATCATGGCGCGCCGACCGGCCGAGCCTGGACACGGACGCGCTGACCGTCGCGCAGTCCTGTCGGTGGTGCCGCGACGATCGTTGCCGTGTCCGTCAGTCCGGCGCGCACCTCGATGACCTCGGCGCCGACCGCCCCGGTCTCCACCGGCGTGCGCACCGCCCGATGATCCTCGACGCGGAACACATAGGCGGGTCCCGGACGCCCGCCCAGCGGAGGATCGTTGCGGACCGCCAGCGCCGGAACCAGCACGACTCCCGCGCGTTCGGCGACGACGATATTCACGTCGACCGTCATACCGATCCGCAGTTTCGTGCCGGCGGGCAGGTCCGCTTCCACTCGGAACGTCCGGGTGCTCGTCTCACCGGCGCGCCGGATATTGGTGATGCGCGCGACGAACGGCTCGTCTGGAAAGGCTTCCGATCGCAGCGCCGTGGCCGCGCCTAACCGGACGAGCGGGATGTCGCGTTCATCGACGTCGGCCACGACGCGCAGAAGAATATCGGACACCACTTCGAACAAGATCTGATGCGCCGCAACGGTCTCGCCGACCTCGACCGGCCGTTTGGATACCACGCCATCCAGAGGTGCCGTGATCCGATGCTCATCGACCTGCCGCGTCGCAAGACGGACGCCAGCCAGGGCCTGGTCGCGTTCTTCCTGCACGCGTTCGGCCTCCTGTCGGGTACGCACGCCGCGTGCGACCAAATCCTGCGACCGGGTCAGTTCCTGTTGGGCCTGCGTCAGGCGGGCGCTCACATCCTCCAGACGGTGGCGTGGCTGGCGGTCGTCGAGCTGTGCCAGGACCTGACCTGCGCGGACAGCGTCGCCTTCATCAACCGCCAGCGACACGATCCGACCGGCGACCGTGGTGCCGACGCGGGCCATTTGCACGGCCTCCACAATTCCGGTCGCGTAGACCGCTTCCATCGCGGCACCGCGCCGCGGTTGGACCACCGTGACCGACATGGGTTGAAACCAGGCAAACCAACCGCCACCGGTAACGATCGCCGCGATCAGGGCAAATAACGCAACGCGCCCCGCTTTGCCGCGTCGGGAGCCGATCGCGACCGGCGTTGGGGCCGGCGGGATCGGGACAACCGCCCGCCCGGCTGGTGCGACGGGGACGGTCGCGACCAACGACGCCGGCTCTGGCTTGTGCTGGGTTGTCATTGTCCGCCACCCCGCTGCCAGCGCCGACTGGTTAGACCAATTTGACCCATACGCGTGCCCTCGCCGTCGTTGCCGGACTTGATCCCCCAATCCGCCCGTGCCGTTGAAGCCCGGGTTGCCGGGTCAAGCCGGGCAATGACGCGGAGGCCGAGGAGGCGCGGTGCATCGGTCGATGGTTACGTCGGTTGGTATTAGTTCGTGACCATCCCGGCGGCGTTGATCCAGGTCACCCAGGCCGTTGAGCAGGACCGCCGTGGTCATCGCATCGGCGAACTGACACTGGGCGAGTTGGTGATGTATCCCTGAGAATCAAGAGATTGCCGCGGCCAGGGGCGACGGCGACCGATCAGGGCATGACCCCGGCGCGATCCGTCTGTCGGTTGCATCTGCCCTTCGCCGCGTGCTCTGCGACCGTCCGCGTATCGCGTGCAGCCCTCGGCCAGATGCGGGCGGAGCGGATCGCCGACTTGGCGATCCGCCGCAACCGCACCACCATGCACCGCACCGGTCGGTTCGATGGACGCCCACCGCGTCGCATGCGCTCGGCGCGACGGAACGCGAATGGCCGGACGGTCACGCGGAACGTGGAAACATTTGGGTAGGGAGGATCAGAACCATGACCAATCCGGTACAGCCAGGGGCGGTGCTGTTTGAAATCGTCGAACCGCATATCGCCTTGGTGACCATCAACCGGCCAGAGGCCCGCAACGCCGTCAATGGCGCCGTCGCCGCCGGTCTTGAAGCCGCGGTCGAGCGGGTGGAGGCCGATCCCGACCTTTGGGTCGCGATCCTGACCGGTGCCGGGCCGCATGCGTTCTGCGCCGGCGCCGACTTGAAAGAAGTCTCGAACGGCCGAGGTGCCGCGCTTGCGACCGCAAAGGGTGGATTTGGCGGCTTTGTCCGTGCCAAACGCGGCAAGCTATGGATTGCCGCCGCGCAAGGCCATGCCTTGGCCGGTGGATTGGAACTGTTGCTGTCCTGTGATCTGTCGGTCGTCGCCAATAGCGCGAACCTGGGGCTGCCCGAGGTGAAGCGGAGCCTGGTCGCCGGGGCCGGCGGCGTCTTCCGCCTGCCGCGGGCCATTCCGAAAGCGATCGCCCTGGAGATGGTCACGACCGGCGATCCGATCTCCGCCGAACGTGCCGCCCATTTCGGCCTGGTGAACGCGGTCGTTCCCGCCAACGACGTCATTCCCACCGCACTTACCCTAGCCAGGCGCATCACCGTCAACGCCCCCATCGCGGTGCGCGAATCCCTGGGCGTTGTCCGCCAGGCCTATGATCTGACGGAGGCGGAGCTTTGGGACGTCTGCGCCGCCGCAAGCCAGCGGGTCCGCGAAACCGAAGATTTCAAGGAAGGCCCACGCGCGTTCGTGGAAAAGCGCGCTCCCAACTGGGTTGGCCGCTGATCGACAGATCGCTATTCGCCTGTCGGGGGGCCGCCTGTCGGGGGTGGCCTGTCCGGGGATGCGGCCTCGTTCAATGCATGGAACGGGACAACGGGTTCGCTTCGGGTGCGGCCGGCAGCCGAAGCGAACCCGCGGTCAACCGATCGCAACACTTCCGCGCGGTCGGGGACCGCGCGGCACTTTTACGTTGGCGGGCGGTTCAGGCGCGGAGCCGCTGGATCAACCCCAGATGGCCTGGCTGCCCACCAGGGTGATGGTGATATGCCCCATCGTCGTATCGGCCTTGGCGCCGTGCCAATGCCGCTCGCCAGCCTTAATCTGGACGACGTCGCCCACGCGAATCTCGCGCTGTTCGGTTTCGGTGGCCACCATGCCGGTGCCCGAGGTCACAATAAGCAACTGGTCGCAGTCATGGGTGTGCCAGCCCGTGGTGCAGCCCTGGCTGAAATTGACCACGCTGCAATTGAAGTTCGCGGATTCGCCCGGTTCAACTATGGTCTGTCGGGTGCGCGCGACCGGCCCGGTCCATCCGGCGATTCTCTCCGCGGCACCTTCCGCCGGGACAACGGGGATGTCTTGAAGCGTGACGACTTTCATGACGGTTCTCTCCTCGGCTTTTCGTCGTGGCAGTGCCCTGTGCCTCCTACCGACTGGCCGAACCAGTTATGGATAGGCATCCCTTCGCCGTGATTGCCAGACCTGGTCCGGAAATCACAATGACGGCGGTGTATCCGGGATTGTCTCAGCCGGCCGGTATCACCTATGGCCGAGCCTGCCGTTTTTTTTCTGGTTTTTCGAACGTCTACTCGTTCACCATCGCACTGCCTCGATTGCCGATCATGGCGAGCAACTCCCGCCGCGTGTCTGTATTGTCGCGGAACGCACCCAACATACGGCTCGTTACCATGGTCACGCCGGGCTTGTGCACGCCGCGCGTGGTCATGCACTGATGCGCCGCCTCGATCACCACCGCAACGCCGCGCGGCTCCAACACCTGCTGGATGGTGTTGGCGATTTGCGCGGTGAGCTTTTCCTGGATTTGCAGGCGCTTGGCATAGGCCTCGACGACACGGTCCAGTTTGCTGATGCCGATCACCCGGCGATGCGGCAGATAGGCCACATGGGCTCGACCCAGGATCGGAACCATGTGGTGCTCGCAGTGGCTTTCCAGGCGAATGTCGCGCAGCAGCACGATTTCATCGTAGCCGTCGGTGTCCTCGAAGGTGCGCTCCAACAAAGCGACAGGATCGACCTCGTAGCCGGCGAAAAATTCCTCATAGGCACGCGCGACCCTGGCGGGGGTATCGACCAGTCCTTCCCGGGTGGGGTCATCGCCGGCCCATCGCAACAACAGTCGGATCGC
>CAMBXJ010000186.1 GCA_945871455.1 Asaia bogorensis | reverse complement strand
GAGTTCATCACCCCAACCGGACGCCACCCCGCATGCGGGGTGGTCGCCGTTCTGACGCAACTGCAGCGCTGCCAGGCCTCCGTAGAGGCGCTATAAAAGCCTGACCGACGACGAACAGGATGGACGCATGACCAAGATCACCCCGGTGGCGACCTTCGATTGCGTCGTGTTCGGCGCGACCGGCGATTTGACCCTGCGGAAGCTCCTGCCAGCGCTGTATCACTGCTTCCGAGACGGCCAGATGCCGGAAAATGCACGCGTGATCGGCGCCGCTCGTTCCCATCTGACTGCCGATGACTACCGCCAACGGGCCGGCGCGGCGCTGGAACAGCATGTCTCGCCCGGCGATCTGGATGCCGACGTGGTGCGCCGCTTCCTGGGCGTTCTGGACTATGCCCCGATCGATGTGACCGCGCCGGACGCGGACTGGACGTCGCTGTCGTCCCGGTTGGATCCGGACCGTGTGCGGATCTTCTACCTGGCGACCTCACCCGATCTGTATGGCCCGGTCTGCCGTGGCCTCGGGTCGGCCGGCCTCAACACCCCGCGATCGCGCGTCGTCCTGGAAAAGCCGATCGGCCACGATCTGGCGTCCGCTCAGGCTATCATCCGCGACGTGGCGGACGTCTTCACCGAGGCCCAGACCTTCCGCATCGACCATTTTCTGGGCAAGGAAACGGTGCAGAACCTGATGGCGCTGCGCTTCGCCAACACGATCTTCGAGCGGTTGTGGACCTCCGACGTCATCGACCATGTTCAGATCACGGTCGCCGAGACGGTGGGACTGGAAGGCCGCGGCGGCTACTTCGACAAGGCCGGCGTGCTGCGGGACATGGTGCAGAACCATCTGCTGCAACTGCTCTGTCTGATTGCGATGGAACCGCCGGTGTCCTTGGACGCCGACCGGGTGCGCGACGAGAAACTGAAGGTGCTGCGCGCCCTGCGCCCGATCGCCATCCATGAAATCCCCAGCCTGACCGTGCGCGGCCAATACGCCCATGGCGCGATCGATGGCCGGCCGGTTCAGGGCTACCTGAAAGACCTGGGCGCCGGCACGAGCAGTGCCACGGAAACCTTCGTCGCGCTGAAGGCCGAAATCCGCACCTGGCGCTGGGCCAATGTCCCGTTCTACCTGCGCACCGGCAAGCGCCTGCCTCGGAAAGTGTCGGAGATCGTCATCCAGTTCCGCGGCCAACCCTTCTCGATCTTTCCCGCCGATGCCGCGGAATGGGAGCCGAACCGCCTGGTCATCCGGTTGCAACCCGAGGAAGGGATGCGCCTGTCCATGATGACCAAGGACCCCGGGCCTGGCGGTTTGCGCCTGTCCTCCACCGGCCTGGACATCCGCTTCGAGCAGACCTTCGGCACCCGCTTCCCGGACGCCTATGAACGGCTGCTGATGGACACGGTGCGCGGCGACGCAACCCTGTTCATGCGCCATGATGAGGTCGAGGCCGCCTGGACCTGGATCGAGCCGATCCTGCATGCCTGGGCCAGCCGCCCCGACCAGCCACGGCTGTACCCGGCGGGAAGCTGGGGCCCAACCGCGTCCATCGCGCTGATCGAGCGGGATGGACGCACCTGGTATGAGGATGTGGGATGATTCTGATCGGACAATATGACTCGCCCTTCGTGCGGCGCGTGGCCATCGCGATGCACCTGTATGGGGTGGACTACGAGCATCGCCCCTGGTCGACCTTCGGCGATGCCGCGAAAATCGCGCCGTTCAATCCGCTGATCCGGGTACCGACCCTGGTGCTCGGTGATGGCGAGTCGCTGGTCGAAAGCGGCTCCATCCTGGATTATCTGGATGAGAACGCCGGACCGGCGCGTGCCCTGATCCCGGAATACGGCGCGTCACGGCATCAACACCTGCGGGTCGTCGGGCTGGGCACCGGATTGGCCGATAAATCCGTCAGCCTGCTGTATGAGCGGCTGATGCATCAGCCGCCCGCCCAGGTCTGGATGGAGCGATGCCAGACCCAGATTGCCGGTGTGCTGGCCGCGTTGGAAGCCGATCGGGCGGCTCGTTCCACGCCGTTCTGGTTCGGCGACCGGATCGGGCATGCCGATATCGCCGTCGCCTGCTCCCTGCGCTTCACCCGGGAAGCGCATCCCGGCCTGTTCGACCCAACCGTGTTACCGGCCCTGGCAGCCCATGCGGCGCGGTGCGAGGCCTTGCCCGCATTCCGGGATATCGTCCAGCCGTTGATTCCGCCGTCCTGAAGCCGAAAAAAAATCGGCCCGATCTTGGGGAGATCGGGCCGAGGAAGGTCCGGGTTGACCTGGGTCGCGAGGACCCGTCAGCAGGCACGAAGTGTTGGGGCAGTGCTAGCTGAGGACCCCACTATGGCGGGGGCATTCGCCCGATACCTGTGACGTAGATCACAGCCTGGGGCGAAAACTTGCCAGCCGTCGCTTTTCAGCGTCCGCGTGGTCGAAACCCATACAATGTTCCGTCGCGCCCGCCCGGTCACCGCGCCTACCCAATGCCCACAACCAGATCGCGGCGAACATCCTCCGCCTCCCTTTGCGAGAGGGGCGGGAGGAAGCCTACGAACGCATAAATGATGCGCGAACCCGCTCTCCCCCAACCTGCTCCCGCACGAGGAGAGGAGGGATTTCCTCCGCCCGATGCCCGATTCCAGGATGTAGGTATGCGGTAGGGTCGCACAGGCCTCCCACGCCCCCCTCGCCCCTTGTCACCCGATTGCCGGACCGTGCCCGGTCGGGGATGATGCCGCTGATCCACATTTCCCGACAAGCACGGAGACCGCAGTGCCCACGACCCAACAGTCCGACGATCAGGCCGCCAGCCTCCTGTTCCAGCGCAATCGCGACGCATCTCTGCCGGCCCCGGCGCAGTGGAATCAGGTGCTGGAAACCATCCTGAACCACCGCTCGGTCCGCGGCTTCCTGCCCGACGCCCTGCCCGACGGCACCTTGGAAACCTTGGTCGCGGCGGCCCAATCGGCCTCCACCTCGTCCAACCTGCAAGTCTGGAGCGTCATCGCCGTGCGGGACGCCGAACGGAAATCCCGCATTGCCACGCTGGCCGGCAACCAGCAATTCATCCGCGATGCCCCGTTGTTGCTGATCTGGCTGGCCGACTTCGCGCGCCTGGATGGCATCGCCGCCGACCGACAGTTGCAGGTCGAGGGATCGCACTTCCTGGAGGCGTTCATCCTGGGCGTTGTCGACGCCGCCCTTGCCTCCCAATCCGCCATTCTCGCCGCGGAATCGCTTGGCCTGGGCGGCGTCTATATCGGCGCGATGCGCAACCTTCCGGAAGAAGTGGCCACCGAACTGAAACTGCCGCCCCATGTCTTCGCCGTGTTCGGCATGTCGATCGGCTATCCGGACCCGGCCAAGGCCACCGGCATCAAGCCGCGACTGCCGCAGGGGATCGTGCTGCATCACGAACAGTACGACAGCGATCTGAAGCGCGACGCGATCGAGCGCTATAACGCCGTCGCACGGGACTACATGCGCGAACAGGGGATGACGGAACAGGACTGGACCGCGCAGGCTACCGGCCGCCTCGCCGGACCGAGGTCGCTGACCGGGCGCGACCGTATCCGGGAGGCCCTGCTCAATCTGGGCTTCGAACTGCGGTAAGGCGGGATCGGTCCGGTCCGGTGTCGGGCGACGGGATAATCGCCCAACCGGCCCCACAACAAGAATCGGACGGGTATGGCAGCCGCATGCGGTTGGTGGACTTCGGTGCCAGATCGCGCGATCACTATCGCAACATCATCACGCAGGAGTAAATGCCATGACCCGCCACGATCTGCGCGAGCAAGGCAAGGCAACCTTGACCGCATTGTTCGGCTCATCCGCGCAAACACCGGGACTGGCCAATCTGCTGACCGAGCCAGTATTCGGCGGCGTCTGGAACCGCCCCGGTCTGGCACGGGTCGATCGAATGCTCTGCACGATCACCGCGCTCGGCGCCGGCCCCCGGTTGCGCGCGCTACGCCGACATCTGGGGGCCGGTCTGGACCTGGGCCTGACCCCGGAGGCAATCCGCGAAATCCTGGTGCAGGTCTCGCTCTATGCCGGATTTTCCGCCGCCGAGGAGACCCTGGCCCTGGCCGCCGAAATCTTCGCCGAGCGTGGCCTGGTCTTTCCGGCCGACCCGCCGGAAGACGTTTCGTCGGAGGAACTGACACGGCGCGGCCAGGACCTGATGAACACCCTGCACGGGGCCCGCGCTCGCCTGGGCTACGCGGCGCCTGACAATCCGGTCACCGGCGCGCTGTATCCGACGGCGATCCAATATGGCTACGGCGAGATCTGGTTCCGCCCCGGCCTGGAACGCCGCCAGCGCGCTTTGGTCGCGGTGGCCGGCTTCACCGCGCTGCGCCTGCCCGAACAGGTCGGAAAATTCGGCCAATCGGCGCTGAATGTTGGCCTGACCAAGACCGAGGTGATCGAGGCAATCATCCAAACGGCGCCCTATACCGGGTTCCCACCCGCCCTGAACGCGCTTGGGGCGTTGAGCGCCGCCTTCGCCTGACGCCCTGTTCGGACTTGATGCCGCCTTCGCTATACTGATTGGCGGACACAGTCACCCGCCGGCGGCGCCCCCGCGTCATGCCGGCGCGGGCCGGCCAGGCGGGGGACTCCGACCAGAGAGTTGAATTTTCCACTATCTGGTATGGTTTCGGAACAACTAGTGCCGCACTAGTTTGCAACGACCACCCCGCGTTACTCCGTAACGACCATCCCGCGTTACTCCGTAACGACCGCGATAGCTTCCATCTCAATCAAAAAGTCGGGATGGGTCAGGCGGCTGACCTCGACACCGGTCGAGGCCGGCGGGTTGGCGGCGAAACATTCCTCCCGTATCGCCCAGGCCTGGCTCGCCAATCCCATGTCGGTCATGAACGCGGTCAGCTTGACCACATGGCGCAGTTCCGCGCCCGCTTCCCGCAGGATCGCTTCCAGATTGCGGATCACCTGCCGTGTCTGCGCCGCCATGTCGCCCTTGCCCACGACATGGCCCGCCGCGTCGCGCGCCAACTGCCCCGACACGAATATCATCGGTCCGACCTTCACCGCCTGGGCAAAGAATGGCGGTGTCGCGGCGCAGGCCGAACTGTGGATTGTTTCGCGGTGCATTGGGGGACTCTCCCTGGTGAGTTCGGCACGGGCCGACGTGACGCGGTGTGCGGAGGGCGACAACGCGCGCATCCAACCGGATGACCGTCCGATAGGTCCGACCGATCAGGTGAATCGTGGCAAGGGTCATCCAAGCGCCACGTCCCTGTCATCGCCCCGTCACCGCCCGATGGTACCGCACCCCCGCAACCGGCGGGAGTCCCCATGGCGGCGGTCGAGCTTCGCGATATCCGAAAATCATTCGGCAAGACCGAAGTGTTGCGCGATGTCTCGCTGGACATCGCCGACCGGGAGTTCATGACGCTTGTCGGGCCGTCCTGATGCGGCAATTCTTCCTGACCGTGCCGAACGATCTGATCGACGCGGTGCGCATGGACGGATTGTCCGAACTCGCCATCGTCTGGCGGGTGATGCTTCCCGGCGCCATCCCGGCCGTAACCGCGTTCGGCATCTTCTCTGTCGTTGTGCACTGGAACGACTATTTCTGGCCGCTGATCGCACTGAACAGCAACGGGGGGGCAATCCCCGGCAGCCACGAACCGCCCGCCTATGCCATTGTCCTGGCGGACGCCGATACAGTTGTGGTGCACACGCACGACTACCTCGATGCCAGTCCAAAATTCTCCATGGGCAGCCAGACGCCCGATCAGCCGGCGTATGCGTTGAACCTTGATCCGACCGCCGTGTCGTAAAGGTTGCGGGTTCGGCGGTTGGGTCCGAAGGATACCGGCAGTCGTGAAGGGGACGTCTGGTGTGGAGCGCGGGCGTCTGTCCGAGTCATGCCGCGTACGGATCCGTCACCCATATCTCGCGGTGTATTGAAATTGGCCGGACCCATTGACCGCTGGTGTCTCCCCACCGTCATTTTCGGACTTGATCCGACAACCCGCGCTTCAACGACCGGGGATGGGTTACCCGATCCAGTCCCGCAATGACACAGGGGGACGTCATCGGTTAGAGGTTGACTCCGTTGAAATCGACCTCCGCCAAAGTAGCGAATAACGTCCATACGCGGGTCATGGCCGCGCGGGTCTGACCGACGGATTTCCAAACACACCCGCCCGGGCCGCATCAGACCGCGACGCCACGCCCCGGGACGGGATGGATCCAGCAATCGGCGACCATGCCTCGCAATTCGATCTTGCCCTGTCGGACCGCACCAAGCTTTTCCGCCACACGTCGGGATCGGAGATTTTCCGTCAGAATGAAGCTCGCCAATCCTTCAAAGCCGCAGGTTGCATAAGCCCAATCGCGTGCACACGCGGCCGCTTCGGTGGCCAGGCCTCGTCCCCAGAACGGCTGGGCCAGGCCCCAGGCCAGTTCGGGCTCCGACCAATCCGCCGGGTGCAGGATGCCGATCCGGCCGGCGAAACTGCCCTCGACCTCCACCGCGAACAGGCCGTAGCCACGGAGTGCCCATTGGCCGAGCGACGATTCCATCACGCCCCAGCTTTCGTCGCGCGACATCAGGCGTCCCCCGAGCCAACGCCGCACTTCCACATCGGCGTTCATGGCGGCCAGCCCGTCGAGGTCCTCCGCGCGGAAGGCACGCAAGGTCAGGCGATCGGTGCGCAAGGTGGGAATCCTGAAAACCGCTTCCATCCGCTGGTCGCCTCCGCTTGTCGCCTGAGGGAAGCAGGCTACCATGTTCCTGGTCATGACCGCACCTACCAGCCCGCTTCCCTCCCTCGACGCCTTGCTCCGGTCCACCCAGGCCACGGTTCTGGTGGCCCGTTTCGGACGCGCCGCCACCGCGGACGCTTTGCGGGACGAATTGTCCGCCCGCCGAACCGCGCGCCGGTTCCATGCCCCGGATGCAGAGGTTCTCGATGCGGCCGCCGACTCGCTGGCCCGGCGATTCGCCGCCTCGCAACGCCCGGTGTTCAACCTGACCGGCACGGTTCTGCACACGAATCTTGGACGTTCCCCGATGCCGCCAGAGGCCGCGGCGGCGGCGGCGGAAGCCATGCAAAGTGCCACCAGCCTGGAATACAATCTGGAAACCGGCCGGCGGGGCGAGCGCGACGACCATATCGCGCCCCTGCTGTGCCGGCTCACCGGGGCCGAGGCGGCGACCGTCGTCAATAACAACGCCGCGGCGGTGATGCTGGTGCTGAACACACTGGCGCTGGGTCGGCAGGTGCCGGTGTCGCGTGGGGAGCTGATCGAGATCGGCGGTGCGTTCCGGGTGCCTGACATCATGGCTCGATCAGGGGCGGTGCTGCGGGAGGTTGGGACGACCAACCGCACACATCCGCGCGATTATGCCGGCGCGATCGGCCCGGAGACCGCCGCTCTGATGCGCGTTCACCAGGCCAACTATGCGATTACCGGCTTCACGGCGTCGGTTTCGACGGCGGAGATGGCAGTGATCGCGCATCGGGCAAAACTGCCGCTGATCGACGATCTGGGCAGCGGAAGCCTGGTCGATCTGGCGCAATGGGGCCTGCCGCACGAGCCGACCCCGCGGGAATCCTTGGCCGCCGGCGCGGACGTGGTGACGTTTTCCGGCGATAAATTGCTGGGGGGACCCCAGGCCGGCCTGATCGTCGGGCGGGCGGATCTGTTGCGTCAGATCAATGCGAACCCGCTGAAACGGGCCTTGCGGCTGGACAAGGGCCGGTTGGCGGCGCTGGAGACCGTGCTGCGCCTTTATCTGGACCCGGACCGTCTGGCCGAACGCCTGCCGGCATTGCGGTTGCTGACCCGCCCCGAGCCGGCGATCCGCGCAACGGCGGAGCGGATCGTGGACGGCATCCGGGCGGTATTTCCTGATCGTCCGGTAGAGATCGAGGCCTGCCGCAGCCAGATCGGCTCGGGTGCTTTGCCGGTCGATTTGCTGGCATCGGTTGCCGTGACGATACAGGGACACGGGTTGGAGGCATTGGCGGCGATCCTGCGTCGATTGCCGCGTCCGGTGATCGGTCGGGTGGG
>CAMBXJ010000185.1 GCA_945871455.1 Asaia bogorensis | reverse complement strand
CTGTTTCCTCTGACCCCGATCAGCGCCTTCCGCCCCCGACGCTGGCGCGGCGCGTTACTGCCCAGCACCGCCGAAGTGCTGTTCGAGGTGCTGGAAACCGACAAACGCCCCACCGCCGCGGTCGCCGACTTCACAGAAGTACGGGATGTCGCCTCGGTTGCGGTCAGCGAGGACCGGTCCGTCAGCGTGACCGTGCTGTTCGACCCCGACCAGGGGCTGTCGGAACGGATCATCGTGGAGCAGTCCACGGTTTAGAGGGCAGAAAGCCTTGGGGCTCCGCCCCAAACCCCGCGAGGGGCTTTGCCCCCTCGACCCCCACCAAGGCTGGGCCTTGGATGCCTTCTGTTGGGTCAGGGGCGAAAGGGGGCCGACCATGGCGTTCCAACGTCCGTGTCGGCCCCCTTTCGTCCCTGACCCAATGAATCGCGGTCCAGGGGCCGTAGCTCCTGGTGGGTTCGAAGGGCAAAGCCCTCGCGGGGTCCGGGGCATCGCCCCGAGCCTTTCTTTCCCTAGACCGCCGCCCCACGCGACACGGCCGTCAGCGCGCGCGCCGCACCGTGTAATCCGCGACGTCCATCATGACCTGGCGCACCGGCGTATCGGCAAATATCTCCAGCGCCGTCTTGGCCTCCTGGGCGAATCCCCGAGCCCGCCGCAGGGTGGCGCCGATTGCGTCACGCCGAACCATCAGGTCCAGCGCGTGTTGCAGGTCGGTCTCGTCCTGCTCCGACTCGCCGATGGTGCGTTCCCAGAACGCGCGCTCCGTCCGATCCCCGGTCTGGTAGGCCACCAGCACGGGCAGGGTGATCTTACCCTCTCGGAAATCGTCGCCCACCGTCTTGCCCAGGGTGGCCTGATCGGCCGCGTAATCCAGCGCGTCATCGACAAGCTGGAACGCAATTCCCAGCTTCATGCCGTAATCCGCCAGCGCCGCCTCCTCCGCCGCGGGACGATCGGCAAGCACCGCCCCGACCTGGCAGGCCGCTGAAAACAGCGCCGCGGTCTTGCCTTTCACCACTTCCAGATAGCGCGACTCATCGGTCGTGAGATCGTTCTGGGTAACGAGCTGCAACACCTCGCCTTCCGCGATGGTGGCCGCCGCGCGCGACAGGATGGCCAGCACCCGCAAGGAACCATCGCCCACCATAAGCTGAAAGGCGCGGGCGAACAGGAAATCGCCGACCAGGACGGACGCCTTGTTGCCGAACACCGCGTTGGCGGACGCCAGACCCCGGCGCAGTTGGCTCTCGTCGACGACGTCGTCATGCAGCAGGGTCGCGGTGTGGATGAATTCGACGCAGGTGGCCAGCTCCACATGGCGGGCGCCGTCCGGAAAGGCGGGATAGCCGCAAAGGCGGGCCGCCGCGAGGGTGAGGAGCGGACGCAGTCGTTTGCCGCCGGCGGCAACGATATGCGCGGCGAGTTGCGGGATCAGCGCGACCGGGCTTTCCATCCGGGCGACGATGCCGCGGTTGCACGCCTGCAGGTCGGCACCCACGAGGTTGACCAGCGCGGTAAGCGCGTCCTCGACCTCCCGCACCGGAGTGCCGGGTATGGCCGTCGCGCCGGTATCGAGGGGACTGGCGACGCCGCCCAATGGGCTACTCCTGACTGTCATGATGCAAGTTGCACCGCACCATATCGGTGGGGTCCGAAAGGGGTCAAGCGGAGGCTCCTCGGCGATTGTGTCGCGGTGTCGTGCCACGACCGTCCGCTTGTCCTGTTCGGGCACCCCGCGCGACCCTGTTCCTGGCGCGCCAGGCAGGGCGAAGCAGGATGGGACGCAGGGCTGGACAACGCCACCAGTTGCGAATAGAAGTGCGAAGCGTTCGCAAAAACCCGCCGGCCCACGCAATACCTCCCACGCAACACCCCCGGCAAAACCCTCTGGCAACACCCCCCGGCAACGCCCCCTCCGGCAACGCCCCCCTCCGGCAACGCCCCCCTCCGGCAACGCCCACTGCAACACCCGCGTCTCGTGTCGTGTCATTGGAGCCAGTCATCATGATCCGTTCGATTTTCGCCAGCGTCGTGGCCCTGCTCCTGACCGCCGTCACCGCCAGTGCCTGGGCCGCCGACGTTACGCTTTACACAACGCGGGAGCCGGGATTGATCCGACCGCTGCTGGAAGCCTACACGGCCAGGACCGGCACCAAGGTGAACACCGTCTTCCTGCAGGTCGGTCTGGCGGAACGGCTTCAGTCGGAAGGCGCGCGGTCCCCGGCCGATCTGATCATCGTGGTGGACGCCGCTAATCTGCTGGACCTGGTGAAGCGCGGTCTGACACAGCCGGTGCGTTCGCCGGTGCTGGATGCCGCCATCCCGCCCGCGTTCCGCGATCCGGCTGGGCAATGGTTCACGCTGTCCCTGCGGGCGCGGGTCCTGTTCGTGTCCCGGGATCGCGTGCCGGCCACGGAAAACCCGACCTATGAAGACCTGGCCAGCCCGCGCTGGAAAGGCCGGGTCTGCATCCGTGGCGGCCAGCACCCATACAACGTGGCCCTGTTCTCCGCCTTTCTCGCCAAGCACGGGGAGCCGGCGCTGGACACCTACCTGGCTGGGCTGAAAGCCAATCTGGCGCGCCGTCCGGGCGGTGGAGACCGTGATGTCGCCAAGGACATCGCCGCCGGCCTGTGCGACGTCGGGGTTTCGAACATCTACTACTACGGTCTGATGAAGTCCGGCGCCGGCGGCCCCGAGCAGGCGAAATGGGCCGAGGCGGTCCGCGTCGTGCTGCCGACGTTTTCCGACAAGATCGGCACTCATATGAATATCTCGGGAGCCGCGGTCACAAAGCACGCGCCGAACCGCGGTGGCGCGATCAACCTGCTTGAATTCCTCGTCGGCGCCGACGCGCAAAGCAAGCTCGCGCAAGCGAATTTCGAGGCGCCCGTCCGCGCCGGAGTCCCCCTGCATCCCATCATCGCCGCCGCGGGAGCCTTGCGATCCGACAGCGTGACGCCGGGTCACCTCGCCGCGGGCGGCAAGACCGCCAGCCTGGCCGTCGATCGCTCCGGGTTCGATCAGTAACGCGAAAAGGCCACGTCGCTGTTATCCCGAATCGGCGCGACCGCGGTCGCATCCCTGACCTTGCTGCCGGTGCTGGCGCTCGCGGTCGTTGCGGCGCATGGCTCGGGCGATCTTTGGCCGCATCTGCTGCGTTACGTGCTGCCCAATGCTCTGGCGGAAACGGCATTGTACCTGCTGGGCGTCGGTCTGGTCGTGGTGCTGATCGGCGCATCAACCGCGTGGCTGGTCAGCATGTACCAGTTTCCGTTCCGGCGCCTGCTGTCGTGGGCCTTGCTGCTGCCACTGGCGATGCCGGGCTATATCGCCGCCTACGCCTATCTGGATGTGTTGCACCCCGTCGGACCGGTGCAGTCCACCTTGCGCGCCCTGCTTGGCATCACCGACCCGCGCGGCCTGACCTTGCCGGATATCCGCTCGCTCGGCGGATGCATTCTCGTGCTGGGTCTGGTGCTTTACCCTTATGTCTATCTCAGCGCCCGCGCCGCGTTCGCGCTGCAGGCGGCGGACGCGCTCTGGGCCGCACGGAGTCTCGGAGCGTCCGGCTTCACCCTGTTCAGCCGCATTGGGATTCCCATGGCGCGCCCGGCCTTGGCGGTCGGGCTTAGCCTGGCGCTGATGGAAGCGCTGAACGATGTCGGCGCCAGCGAATTCCTGGGCGTTCGCACACTGACCGTGTCGATCTACGTCACCTGGCTGAACCGAGGCTCCCTGGAAGGCGCCGCGCAGATCGCCCTGGTGCTGGTCGGTCTGGTCGTGCTGCTGCTCAGCCTGGAACGCTGGGGCCGCAAGCAATACGGCTTCATCGGCGATGTCAGACCCTACGATCCGATCGTGCTGACCGGCGCCCGCGCCGTCTTCGCCACCGCGGCCTGCGCTTTCCCCATCGCATTCGGCTTTCTGGTACCGGTCGCTCATCTGACGGTGAAGGCGTGGGAAAGGGTGGCGGTGTTCGGCTTGCCGGCCGAACTGGGCGTGTGGATCGGCAACAGTGCCTGGTTCGCATCCTGGGCGGCGCTGGCGACGGTCCTGTGCGGGCTGGTCCTGGCCTTCGTGGCGCGAGTCGGCCACGGCGGGGTGTTTTTGCGGCTGGGCACGATGGGATACGCGTTGCCGGGCGGAGTCGCGGCGGTCGGGCTGATCATCGCCCTCGGCACATTCGACGACGGATTAGCGGCACTTTGGCGCCTGGTGTCGGATGCGCCGGTAAGCTGGACGGCGCTGGGGTCGAGCGTAGCGCTGATCATGGCCTATGTCGTGCGCTTCCTGGCAATCCCCGCGGCCGGCCTCGATGCGGCCTACGCGCGCCTCGGTATCGATTACGACAACGCCGCCCGCGGCCTGGGCTGCCATTCCGCCCGTCTCCTGCGCAGCATCCATTGCCCCCTGCTGATCTGGCCGCTCGGCGCCGCCACGCTGCTGGTGTTCATCGATGCCATGAAGGAATTGCCGGCAACTCTGTTGCTGCGTCCCGTCAATGTCGAAACCCTGTCGACCGCGCTGTATGGAGAGGCCGTGCGCGGGACCTATGAGGAAGGCGCCGTCGCCGCCCTGGCGCTGGTGCTTGTCGCCATGCTGGCCGCGGCGCTGCTGGCCCCGCTGGAGAACCGGGCGCGCCGCGGGGTCGACCGGCGGCTGTCGGACCCGCCGCCGCTGCCGGATGGGCTGCTGCGCCAATCCGGGTAGTGGTCGGCGTCGGAGTTGCGGCCGGCTTCCGATGGCGAAATGCGCGGTGTCCGATGCATGCACAAGCTGCTTCGCTTTTCGGGCGAAGTGTCGAGCCATTCCCCTTACCGTGTGCCGGGCTTGACCCGGCAACCCGCGCTTCGACGCCAAAGGGGGCCGGGATCGGGTTGCCTGATCATGTGTGGCAACGATGGTCAGGGCGGTGCGTCGGTCATCGTTTCGGACGTTTGGTATTATACCAACCGACCGAACCACTGACCCTTGGCGACAACGGCCGCTGTCATTGCGAGCGCAGCGAAGCAATCCAGAGCAACCAACAGGATCGATAGTGCCGGGCCGCTGGATTGCTTCGCTGCGCTCGCAATGACAGTGGCCACCCATGGGTCATCGTTTCGGACGGTTGGGATTACCCGGGCGGGACGGTGCCGGGGCGTGGCTCGATCGGCAATAGGCGGTCGAGCCCGGTCAGTTGCTCCAGGAACCAGGCCGCCGACAGGCAGGCGGCCTCGCCGCGCGCCGGTCCGGCGATTTGTAAGCCCACCGGGCGGCCATACTGGTCGAACCCGGCCGGGACGGCGACGGCGGGGCAACTCGTCATGGTGATCGCCGCGTTCAGGGTTGACGCGCCCATGTAGTTCGTCAGCTTCTCGCCATCGATGGTCTCCGGGTGGCGCAGATTCACGTCGAAGGCCGGAGTCGCGGCGCTGGGCGTGACGAAAACGTCGTAAGTCTCGAACATCGCGGCAACGCGGCGGTAGAAGGCCGCCCGTTCGCGGTCGGCCCAGGCGATCCGGCTGGGGGTTTGGCCCAGGCCCGTTTCGGTATTCCAGACGATGTCGGCTTTCAGCAGGTCGCGATGGGACTGCAACTGCAACTCCCGATCCACCACGAAATGCTGCGACCGCAGGACCATGAACGCTTCCTCGATCGCGCCGAGGTCGGGGGCGAATTCTTCCACCACGCAGCCCAGATCCTCGAAGCGACGCACGGCGCGCTCACAGATGTCACGCGTTTCGCGATCCACGGCCAGTTTTCCGTTGTAGTTCGGGCTGTAGGCGATGCGCCGCGGTGGTTTGGCCGCGTGCAGGGCGTGCACGAAGGAAACGGCCGGGGCATCGAAGGTCAGCGGGTCCAGCGGACACAGGCCGGCCATCGTGTCCAGGAACAGCGCCAGGTCGGGGATGTTGCGCGCCATCGGCCCCTGCACCGACAAAGGTGAGAACAGGTTGTTGGATGTGCCCCGCGTGACCCGCCCCGGCGACGGCCGCAATCCGACAACCGAGCAATAGGTGCCAGGCCGGCGCAGCGATCCGCCGTGGTCGGTGCCATGCGCCAGCCAGACCTCCCCGGTCGCCACCGACACCGCGCCGCCCCCGGTCGACCCGCCGCAGGTAAGCGCGGTGTTCCACGGGTTGCGGGTCCGGCCGAACACCTCGTTGAACGTCGAACCGCCGGCGCCGAATTCCGGCGTGTTGGATTTGCCCAGGACGATGCCGCCCTTGCGCTCTATCCGGTCCACCAGCGGATGCGATTTCACGGGCACATGGTCGCGAAAGATGGGAGAGCCATAGGTGGTCCGCACGCCGGCAACGTCGGTCAGGTCCTTGATCGAAACCGGCAGCCCGGCGAGCCAGCCGGGGTCGCCCTCGGCCTGCCGCCCAGCCCCGTTCATCAGGCGGCGCGCGTGATCGCGGGCACGATCGAGGCAGAGCGTGGGCAGCGCGTTGACGTCGGGCTCAACCGCGGCGATTCGGGCCGCCGCGGCGTCGATCAGATCCAGCGGGGAGATTTCGCGTCGGTTCAGGCGGCCGACGGCGTCGGTGGCGGTCATCCGGATCAGGTCGTCACTCATGGCAGGCTCCCAGTCGATGGGTGAGAGTTCCCCCGAACCCGAGGCTTGGCAATGGCCGAGCGTCGGTCCGTGGCGAAGACCTTTGGAACCCGAAGCAAAGCGGCTATGGTGCCAACGGCTTGGACCGTTGGTATGTATGAATCGCCGCCCACGTAGATGCCTGTTCGAACGGTCCGCCAACGCCCAAATATCCGGTTCCAAGGGCCGTCGCCCTTGGCGGGTCCAGGGCAGAGCCCTGGTCGGGGTTCCGGGCCGGGGCGGAAACCCCGCCAACACCACCGCTTGCGCCCTCATGCCACTCACACCACAATCCGTAGATCACCCAAAGCGATTCGCCCCAAGCCCTCAGCCGATCGGAGCCACCCCAGAATGGACGGCATGCACCACGCCGCCGACGAACATCCGGTTCGTTTCAACCTGCTGACCGAAAACCCGGTCTACAAGCCATTCCGCTATCCCTGGGCGTATGAGGCATGGCTGATGCAACAGCGCGTGCATTGGCTGCCGGAGGAAGTTCCCCTGGCCGATGACGTGAAGGATTGGCACCGCAACCTGACGGACGCGGAACGCAATCTGCTGACCCAGATTTTCCGCTTTTTCACCCAGGCCGATGTCGAGGTGAACAACTGCTACATGAAGCTCTACGCGCGGGTCTTCAAACCCACCGAAGTGCTGATGATGCTGTCGGCGTTTTCCAACATCGAGACGATCCACATTGCCGCCTACAGCCACCTGCTCGACACGATCGGCATGCCCGAGATCGAGTATCAAGCATTCCTCAAATATAAGGAAATGAAAGACAAGTACGACTACATGCAGGGGTTTTCGGTCGATTCACGGGCCGATATCGCAAAAACCCTGGCCGCGTTCGGTGCCTTTACCGAGGGCCTGCAATTATTCGCCTCCTTTGCCATCCTGCTGAATTTCCCAAGGCGGGGAAAAATGAAGGGCATGGGGCAGATCATCTCCTGGTCGGTGCGCGACGAAAGCTTGCACTGCAACTCGATCATCCGGTTGTTCCGCACCTTCGTGCAGGAAAACCCGGAAATCTGGACCGAGGACCTGAAGCGCGACATCTATCTGACCTGCGCCACCATCGTCGATCACGAGGACGCATTCATCGATCTGGCGTTCGAGGCCGGGGCGGTGGAGGGGCTGACGGCCCGCGAGGTCAAGGAATACATCCGCTACATCGCCGATCGCCGCCTCATCCAGCTCGGCCTGAACGAGTTGTACCATGTCGCCCGCAATCCGCTCCCCTGGTTGGATGAGATGCTGAACGCGGTGGAGCATGCGAATTTCTTCGAGAACCGGTCGACCGAGTACAGCAAGGCCTCGACGATCGGCACCTGGGAGGAGGCGTTCGACGACCCCATCCCGGTGCAGGACCCGACCACCGGCGCGTTCGTGGTGTTGTGAAACCCGTCGCTCGATTGGCGATGGGCACCGGCCGATCGCGGCGCGGATGCGTGGCCTCCGGGATCGGTGGGCGCTCGCCGTGGGTGGCCAGGTGTCCGCGCCGGACAGGGTGCGAAC
>CAMBXJ010000184.1 GCA_945871455.1 Asaia bogorensis | reverse complement strand
TGTGCGACGCTCTGGTGCCTGACACGTTCACCCTGGCGGACTTTATCAACGCACGGGGCCGGATCTGCCGCCGGCTTGCTGAATCGCGAAGGAGGCGGGTCAGGCAAAGGATATTCTCCGCCAAAAGCTTATCCTAACGCTGATGGGGCTTCGCCCCGGACCCCACCAGGGGCTTTGCCCCCTGGTCGGGGTCCGGGGCGGAAGCCCCGCCCTTAAACCGCCCGCAACCGCCTGCTGGGCTGCGCCAAAGTCTCATAGACGTCCACATAGTCCTCCGCCATCCGACGCGCGGTAAACCGCCGATCGAACGTCGCCCGCACCGTGGCGCGATCCAACCTATGCACCCGATTGACCGCGGCGACCGCCTCATCGACGTCACGCACGATGAACCCGGTGACGCCGTCGTCGATCACCTCGGGGACCGAGCCGCAGTTGAACGCGATGATCGGCGTTCCGCAGGCCATGGCCTCGATCATGACCAGGCCGAACGGCTCCGGCCAGTCGATCGGGAACAGCAGCATCTGCGCCCCCGACAGGAAGTCGGGCTTTTGCGAGTCGTTGATCTCGCCGATGAACTCGACATTCGGGTTGTTCTGGATCAGCGGCTTGATCTCGTTGTCGTAATACGCCTTGTCGGCATTATCGACCTTGGCGGCGATCTTCAGCTTCAACCCCGCCCGCCCGGCGATACGGATCGCGCGGTCGACACCCTTTTCCGGAGAGATACGACCCAGGAACGCCGCGTATTCCTGCTTGACCGGTTGCGGCGTCAGCAGATGGGCCGGCATGCCGTGCAGCACCGTGCGCACCCAGTTCAGACCCGGGATCGGCAGGCGTTGGTTGTTGGAGATCGACACGAACGGCGCTTCCGGGAAAGTGCCGAACACGTCGATGAATTCCTGCACATCCAGCCGCCCGTGCAAGGTCGTCAGGAACGGCACGTTCTGCCGGCCGAACAGCGACAGCGGGAAGTAGTCGATGTGAAAATGCAACACATCGAACTCGTCCTTGCGCCGGTAGATCAGCTCGATCATGCGGTAATAGGTGGCGACCCAGTCCTTCACCGACGGGTCGAGCCGCAGCGCCTGTTCGCGCATTGGGGCGAGCCTGGCGGACGTGATGGAATCGCCGCTGGCAAACAGGGTCACGTCATGGCCCATCGCGACCAGTTCCTCGGTCAGCGAGTAGACGACACGTTCCGTGCCGCCATACAGCTTGGGCGGCACGGCTTCGAACAGCGGCGAAATCTGAGCAATACGCATGGAGGGCCGACCCCGACGTTACTATGGGTTGAAAAGTAGTCCGGGTTTCATGTCTTTCGCTTGACTTTGTATCCCGGAAGCGCTTATCGATGATCGGTTATAGTTTCTGAATGTGGCGAAAACTCGGCGCCCCCATGCCAATATCAGGACGCTCGTCGCGGGCCGCCGGTATCAGGGGGCCAATCTCACGGTGCCGATTTCGCGGCAGGCGGTCCGGGTCCGCTGTCTCACCCCGGGTCAGGAGCCCGCCCTCATGGCGACGATTGAATCCATCCCCCTTGTCCGGCCGCAACCGGAGCATGCGCCGCCGACCGCCATGTCCGCCGCCGCACTGAGCGGACTGCGCGGACGCCCGGTCGCCTTCCTGTTTCATTATACGCGGGCACACCCGATCGGGCATCTGACCGTATTGACATCCGTCCTGCTGGCGGTGGCGTGCAGCGTCTCCACCCAATATGGCATGAAGTACCTGATCGACGTCGTGTCCAGCGGCCAGGATGTTGGCGGGTCATTGGTTTGGGGGGCGTTCCTGCTGTTGTGCGGCCTGGTCGCGGCGGACAACCTGCTGTGGCGAGTCGGCGGATATGCCGCCCATCGCACCTTCGTCGCGGTCACCGGCGATATCCGCCGCGACCTGTTTGCCCATCTGTCCGGACACTCCCCCAGTTTCTTCGCCGAGCGCCTGCCGGGATCGCTGTCCAGCCGCATCACCGCGACGTCCAACGCCGCCTTCGCGATCGAAAACACCGGCGCCTGGAACGTATTGCCGCCCATCGTCGCGGTCAGTTTCGCGATCCTGTTCATCGGCTCGGTCAACCTGCCTTTGGCCTTTTCTCTGCTCGCCTTCGCCGCGGGCCTGGGGACCCTGATCTTCTGGCTCGCCGGACACGGCACCCAGCATCACCGCAGCTTCGCCACCAAGGCGGCCGCGGTCGATGGGGAACTGGTCGACGTCATCTCCAATTTCGGCGTGGTGCGGGCGTTCGGCGCCACCTTCCGCGAACAGCGGCGAATCGGGGAAACCATCGGCCAGGAAATGATGACGCGCCGGCGGAGCCTTTACTATCTGGAGCATCTGAGGCTGATCCATGCCGTGCTGACGGCACTGCTGACCGCCGGCGTGGTCGGTTGGGGCATCATGCTGTGGCAGCGCGGCCAGGCCAGCGTCGGCGATCTGGTGCTGATCACATCGCTGGCGTTCACGATCCTGCATGGCACCCGCGACCTGGCGGTGGCGCTGGTCGATCTGACCCAGCATGTCGCGCGCCTGGAAGAAGCGATCGGCGCTCTGCTGATCCCGCACGAACTGCCCGACCGCGCCGATGCCGGCCCGCTGCTGGCGGGACCGGGCCAGGTGGTGTTCGACAAAGTCGGCTTCGCCTATCCCAACCGCCCCGCGGTGCTGCGCGATTTCGAGCTCACCATCGCACCCGGCCAACGCGTCGGGCTGGTCGGGTATTCCGGCGCCGGCAAGTCCACCGTGCTGGCGCTGCTGCAGCGTTACTACGATGTTTCCAGCGGCAAGGTCATGATCGACGGCCAGGACATCCGCGACGTGACGCAGGAAAGCCTGCGCCACATCATGGCGATCGTGCCGCAGGACATCTCGCTGTTCCATCGCAGCGTGCTGGAAAACATCCGCTATGCGCGTCCCGAGGCGACGGAAGCCGATGTGCTCGCCGCCGCCGAGATGGCGCATTGCCGGGACTTCATCGAGGCGCTGCCAGAAGGTTTCACCACCATGGTCGGCGATCGCGGCGTGAAACTGTCGGGCGGGCAGCGCCAACGCCTGGCCATCGCGCGTGCACTGCTGAAGGACGCGCCGATCCTGCTGCTGGATGAGGCGACCAGCGCGCTCGACAGCGAATCGGAGTACGCCATTCAGGCGGCGCTGGACAAGCTCATGAGCGGACGAACCGTGATCGCCATCGCGCATCGGCTGTCCACCCTGCAACGCTTCGACCGAATCATCGTGATGGATCACGGCCGCATCGTCGACGACGGCGCGCCCGACGAACTCGCCGCCCGTCCCGGCCCTTACCGCGACCTGTTGCGCAAGCAGCGCATGGACCCGGTGGCGACCGCCGCGTAAGATCGCTGCTTCGCTGCCGGCCCATCCAGGGTGCGGCACGGGGCGGGGTGTCGAGGAGCCGGCCGGAGAGAATTCTCCCCCTCCCCTTGTGGGAGGGGGTCGGGGGGAGGGGTTTCACGCAATATCCGTGCGGTATCGCCCCTCCCCCCAACCCCCTCCCACAAGGGGAGGAGGAGAGTTTTCTCCGCTGCCGCGATGTGTGAGTGCCGTAGGGTCAGCGCCCGGGGGCGCTCTCTCCCCGCGAAACGAAGGGGAGAGTGTCGAGTTGTCCCGCCTTGTCGTCGTGTCCAACCGCGTCGCCCCGATCCAGGAGGGTGAGGCCACCGCCGGGGGCCTCGCCGCCGGGGTGCTCGATGCGCTGAAACAGAAGGGCGGGCTTTGGTTCGGCTGGAGCGGCGATGTCGTCGACCAGCCGGTGCCGCGACCGGAGCGCACCGTCGGGCCGATCACCCTGTTCACCATCGACTTGTCGCGGCGGGACTACGACGAATTCTACCGCGGATTCGCGAATGGCACGCTCTGGCCGGTGCTGCATTACCAGATCGGGCTGGGCCGCTTCGAATGGCCGGAATTCGCCGGATATCGCCGGGTCAACGACCTGTTCGCCGACGGGCTGGCATCCCTGTTGCGCCCCACCGACCTGATCTGGGCGCATGACTACCACCTGCTGTGCCTGGCCGAATCGCTGCGGGCGCGCGGCGTGACCAACCGCATCGGGCTGTTTCTGCATACCCCGTTCCCGGCACCCGGCGTCTTCATGACCATCCCAGCGCATGCGGACCTGATCCGTGCCATGTGCCAGTACGATCTGGTCGGCTTCCAGACCGAGGTCGACCGGTCCGCCTTCATCGACTACGTGCTGCGCCATGCCGGCGGCACCGCGTTGGAAAGCGGCGGCCTTCGCAACGGCTCGCTGGCGGTGTTCGATCGCGTCGTGCGCACCGGGGTCTACCCGATCGGCGTGCATGTCGATGAGGTGCGCGCCCAGGCGGAAACCCCGGTCAACCGCCGCTTTGCCACCCGCATGCGCGCCAATCTGATGGAGCGCCTGATCCTGAGCGTGGATCGGCTGGACTACTCCAAGGGCCTGCGCCAGCGCTTCGCCGCGTTCGAGCGCTTCCTGGCGGAAAACAAGGATCAGCACGGGCTGGTCACCTTCATGCAGATCGCCCCGCCGTCGCGGTCGGATATAGAGACCTATCAGGTCATACGCCGCGAACTCGAAGGCGAGGCCGGCCGGATCAATGGCCGTTTCGCCGAGGTGGATTGGGTGCCGCTGCGCTATCTGAACCGCGGTTTCCCGCGCAACGTGCTGATGCCGCTATACGCCGAAGCGCAGGCCTGCCTGGTGACGCCCTTGCGCGACGGCATGAACCTAGTGGCCAAGGAATATGTCGCCGCCCAGGACCCGGAAGAACCGGGCGTGCTGATCCTGTCCGAATTCGCCGGCGCGGCGCGGGAGTTGGACGCGGCCCTGCTGGTCAATCCCTATGACGAAGCCGGGATGGCACGCGCAATGGTGCGCGCTTTGTCCATGGCAGTGGAGGAACGTCAGGAACGCCATCGGTCGATGATGGCGGCGATGCGAGAGAACAGCCTGGAGCGCTGGCGCGACCGGTTCGAGGCGGATCTGCGTAGCGGCTGAGGATCGCGGGCCCGGTTCGAATTCTGGGCCTTATGCCAGCCGGCCGAAAGACTGACTCTCCGGTCCAAACCTCCTCGTCATGCCGGCGCAGGCCGGCATCCACGCCTTGCCCGGGCTGCAAACGACGGGAAGACGTGGATGGCGGCCTTGCAGCCGCCATGACGGCGTTGCGGTGCCGGCGGGTCACTGTTTCCGCCGGTTGTTATTATGCCTGACCGGGACGCTGGGGCCCGTTCATGCGGCCCCATCCATGGCTCAGCAGCCATCCGCACGCGCCCCCCAGGACCAGCCAGAACAACAGGTTGGTTCCGATCGACAGGACGGCAAAATCCCGCATCAAGGTGGCCGGGGCCAGATCGATCCCCTCGGGTGGCGGAACACCCAAGGCATGGGGGAACCCCAGCACGACCACACCCAGCATCCGCGACCATCGGTTGGCGTGGGGGCCAAAGATCAGCCATAGGCCGCAAGCGGTGGCTAGGACTGTTCCCGCCCACCACATCTGGCGCCAATGCAAATCGCCGACCGCGGCGCTCGGCGGCTTCGGCGGCAACCCCAGGGCCGGCGCAAGGACGAAACAGGCGAACCCCGCCAACCCCCACAGCACGCCTCGCCGAAGATCGACCGCGGCCCCGCGGAGGGTCATCCCGGCGAGCAGAATCGCGGCAAACCCGATGCCGCTGATGACAGTCGTCACGGCGGTCAGGCCGATCCGCTGAAACCCAGGGGACGGCTGCCAACCCTCGTCATCGTGAAAATGGGCATGGGCCGCGGGGTCGGACTTCGATCCTGGGCCGGCGACAGCGGAAGCGTGGCCACCAGGCACGTGCGTCGCGGGTGCGGGTTGACCGGCCAGGGGTTGGACCACCGGAGCCGAACCCTCGAAACCTTCGGCCAGTTCGATCAGGGGGACGATGGTGAAGTGCTGCACGACGAACAGCACCAGGCCAGCGAGGAGCCCTGCCAACAACGCGGTCGTGATCAGGCGTCGAAAATGATCCATGACAGGCTCGGGTCCAGCATCGGCGTCCGATGGCAACAACCAGGTTCAACGCGCCAGGGTCAGCGCCGATCGTCGGAAGCCAGGATCAGTGGCAGGGAAATCCAGTCGCATGGCGGGTGTCGTGCGCCGCGTTGTGGACGGCGCTCGCTTCCACGAAGCCGACCCCGTACAGCACCACCAGCCCGAATCCCAGCAGGGCCAGCACCGGCAGATGTCGGGTGACCGAGGCAAAATCCACAAAACGTGCGGTCAGGGCCTGCATTTGGGTCTCCTTGCGAATAACAAACCTGTCATATCAGCAATCGGTCAGGTCAGAAACACCCCGCCATTCACATGCAGCACCTGCCCGGTGGTGTAGCGCCCGTCCGGCCCGGCGAAATAGCGCACCGCGGCCGAAATTTCGTCGACCGACGCTTTCCGACCGAGCGGAATGCCGCGTTCGGCGAGGGAACTGGGCGCCGGGCCACCGGCCGAGGCGCCTCGCACGGTAACGACCGCCCCCGGTGCCACGCAGTTGCAGGTGATCTGGTGCGGCGCCAGTTCGATGGCGAGCGCGCGCATCAGCCCCTCCAACCCCGATTTCGAGGCCGACACGTGGCAGCGATTCGGCGTGCCGACATGGGTGGAGATACCGGACAGCGCGACGATCGCCCCTCCCCCACGCCCGATCATGTGCGGCACCGCCGCACGGGCCAGGATGAACGCCCCATCCAGCGCGACCGAGAGGATTTCCCGCCACTCGGCCAGGCTCATTTGCAGGAACGGGGTCTGGCGGCGGAGCCCGGCATTGCTGACCAGGATGTCGATGCCGCCGAACGCGGCGACCGCGTCGGCGACCATTTGCCCGGTTGTCGCCTCATCGGACACGTCGGCCATGCAGCCGATGGCCTGCCCGCCCATGGTGTTGATCTCGGCCACAACCGCGTCCACGGCGGACCGGTCGGAGCGGCCGTTGACGACGATGGAAGCACCTCGGCGCGCGAGGTCCAGCGCGATGGTGCGGCCGATATTCTTGCCCGCGCCGGTGACCAGCGCGACCTTGCCGGCGAATGTCTGTTCCATGCTCATGCCGCCCGCAAAATCATATCGGCGCCCTTTTCGGCGATCATGATCACCGTGGCGTTGGTGTTGCCGGACACCACGGTCGGCATGATCGACGCATCGATCACCCGCAGCCCGTCCAGGCCCTTCACCTTCAGATCGACATCCACCACCGATTTCGGTCCCGGCCCCATCATGCAGGTGCTGGTCTGGTGGAACGTGGTGCCGGCGGTTTGGCGCACATGTTCCAGCAGGTCCTCATCGGAGGCGGCCTGAGGTCCGGGGAAGATTTCCTCCGTCACGTATTTGCGCATCGCCGGGGTGTTGAACACCGCGCGCGACACCTTCATGCCGGCGATGATCGTGTCCTTATCCGCCTGGGTGGACAGATAGTTGGGCTGCATCGCCGGGGGTTGTTCCGGATCGGGCGACGTGATCCGCAGCCAGCCGCGGCTTTCCGGACGGCACGGAATGGCCGAAAGGCTGCATGCCGGGAAGCGGTGCATCGGCTCACCCACCTTGGGCGCGCTGCCGGCGAGGAACTGGTATTGCACATCGGGGCTGTCCAGCTCCGGGCGGGTCTTCACGAACAGGCCGATCGGGCCGGCGCCGGTCATCAGCGGGCCCTTGCGCGCCAGCATCCACTCGGCGCCCGCGTAAATCCGCCGCAGCCAGTTGTGGTAGATTTCGTTCATCGTGATGGTGCCGGGCTTGCACTTGTAGATCATGCGCCCGCCGATATGGTCTTGCAGGTTCTCCCCCACGCCGGGCAGGTCGTGCTTCACCTCGATGCCCAGGTCTTGCAGCAGCCCGCCCGGGCCGATGCCCGACAATTGCATGATCTGCGGGGAGTTGATGGTGCCGCCGCACAACAGCACCTCCCGCTTTGCCCGCGCTTCGCGCATCACGCCGTACTGGCTGTAGCTGATGCCGACGGCGCGCTTGCCTTCCAGCAGCACCTTGTGGGTGAGTGCGTGGACCTCGATTTGCAGGTTGCGGCGGTCCTTGATCGGATTCAGATAGCCGACGGCGGCCGAACAGCGGCGGCGGCCTCTGACGGTGACCTGCAA
>CAMBXJ010000183.1 GCA_945871455.1 Asaia bogorensis | reverse complement strand
GACGCATCTGCGGTTCCTCGCGGACAACGAAGCGGCGCGCCGGGGGCTTGGCGAGCGGGCTCGTTTGTCGGCCGCACGAAGCTTCGGAACCGAGCCGTTGGTGGCGGTGCTGCGCGGCGTGGGTCTTGGTGCCTGACGCGGCCAAGGTTCCGGAATCCGTCAGCGGACAGAGAAAACACGCCCCATCCCCATGCGCGACGGCCTCGGCAACACGAGACGGCCGACACGGATCGGCGTTCCGCGCTGGCCGTCTGACGCGCGGAGTTGCCCGTCTTGTCCCAGCTAGAGCATGATCACGCTGAGCGGAACGTAACAGCGTGTGAATCATGCGATCAAACAAGGAGCAAGAGCGGTTTGCCGTTTCCAGTCAGCGTGAAACCGCTCAAGCTGACCTGACCATCCCGCCAGGCGTCCCCACGCCGCCATTGCCGACCTTGGTCCGGCAATCCGCCCCCCTGTCCGCCCCCTTGCCGTCGAAGCGCGGCCTGCCGCGGCAAGCTCGGCGATGACGAGGGGCACGGTGCGTAGGTCAATGGTTGCGCCGGTTGGTGTCAAATCGCCATGTAACCGCCATCGACGTTGTAACAGGCGCCGCTGACGTACGAACTGCGATCGCTGCATAGCCACATGACCATCTCGCCGATTTCTTCCGGCTTGCCCATACGGCGGAACGGCACTTTTTCCATCAGTTCGGCCCCACGCCGGCGCATGGTGTCCTCGGTCATCTTGGTTTCGATATAACCGGGGCAGACGGCGTTCACGCGGATGTTGTCGGTGGCATATTCCAGCGCCGCGGTCTTCGTCAGACCCAGCACGCCGTGCTTGGCCGCGACATAGGCCGAGGAGGTTGGCAGGCCGATCAGCCCCGCGATCGAGCCGGTGTTGACGATCTTGCCGCCGCCTTGCGCCATCATCTGCGGCAGTTCGTGCTTCATGCACAGCCACACGCCGCGCAGATTGACCGCGATCATGCGGTCGAAGGACTCATCGGCCCATTCATGCGTCCGCTTGCCGCCGGCATCCACCTGATACCCCGCGATTCCCGCGTTGTTGAAGGCGCAGTCCAGCCGTCCGTAGGCGCTGACCACGGCCTTGATCATGGCCTGAACCGCGGCGCTTTCGGTCACGTCGCCGGACAGCGACATGGCCTGACCGCCCGCGGCGTTGACCTGGGCCACCGTTTCCCGGGCTGCCTCCTCCGAGGCGTCGGCGATGGCCAGCCTAGCACCCTCCCGCGCGAAAATCAGCGCCGTCGCGCGACCGATGCCACCACCACCACCGGTGATCAGCGCCGATTTTCCGTCCAACATTCCAGCCATCGTTTTCTCCCCTGTCTGAACCGACCATGCACCTACCAGTTGGTAGGCTTTCAATCCAGCCAGGGTAGCGCTAGCATGATAAACCAAACTGGCTTGGCACAGGGAATGCGCGACGAGATTCTGGCCTTCAAGCGTGAGCGGATCCTGGAAGAAGCCGTGAAGCTCTTTTACGAGCGCGGCTTCAACGGCACGACGCTTGACGATATCGCGGCGGAGCTTGGGGTCACCAAGCCCTTCATCTATACGCATTTTCGCAGCAAGGTCGATCTGCTGGCGGCGCTCTGCAAGCCCACGATCGAGATGTCTCTCGCGGCGGTCACCGGCGCGTCCGAACAGCCGGGCACGGTCACCGAACGGCTGTACATGGCGGTCTTCGGTTTCACCAAAGTGGTGCTGCAACGCCAGCCGAACATCGCCATCTATTTCCGGGAGGAAAAGAACCTGACCAAGTCCGCGCTGGACGAGATCAACATCCTGCGCAAGCAGTTCGATAGGGTTCTGTCGCGCCTGCTGCAAGAAGGTGTCGATGCGGGAGAGTTCCGGGTGGGCGATGTGAACCTGGCGTCGCTGGCCATCGGCGGGATGATCAGTTGGGCCTATACATGGCATCGTCCGGGCGGCCGGCTGACTTTGGACGAGATGGGAGCGCATATGGCCGATCTGGCGTTGCAAATGGCGGGTGCCGAGGCGGTTACCCCGGCTATCTGAGTCGATCCGTCCCGAGCGCGATCCCGGCGGTCGCGCGAGCCAGGTCGTACGAGTCAGGCCGCTGTAGTCTGGTCGCCCGGGGCAGAGCGCCCTAGTCCAATCCCCCGAGTCCGGTAGGCCGGATCCAGCAGTGCATCCCGCTCGCTCAAACCCCGGAGCCGGCGCTACGCGAAGAATTCATTGCCCTGGTCGGTGCCGGCGTGCCGCGTTACTTTGGCAACGATTGCGTCGAGGTCTTCTTCGGTCGTGGACAAGCCGAACCCATCCCGCAGTTCGACGCGGTATTCTTCCAGTGACCTCACGGCCCGAATCTGGCTCCGTCCATCCATCCCCCGGCGAGCGACGCGCGTGTTGAACAATGTATGGCGGGCTGCCTGGCCCGGGCGAGCGACGATCAGATTGTTCACGAAGGGGGCGACCGGATTGGTGGCGGTGAACCAGTTGGCGACCTCCAGATCGGCGGGCAACGGCAGCTCCGGCGATATACGATACAGCGTCTGCCAGGCGTCGCCGATCTCAACCTGCACCAGATACTCCAGCCCGAACGATCGAACGCGGAACAGCTCATGCCGGGTCCCTTGCGCATCGTCGCGGGCCAGCGCGAGCGGGGCGGTCGGGGTCAGGTTCCCGAACCCGACATCGGCCAGATAGATGCCATCGGCCAGATCGACGCTCAGGACCATATGCGTGCGTGGCGTCCCCGCATCAGGCGCCATGCCGCGCACGACCCGGGCGAGCCGGGGACTGGTGCGGAATCCCAATTCGGTTAGGGCGGCGAGCAGCAGGGTGTTCTGCTCGAAGCAATAGCCGCCGCGGCCGCGATCGACCAGCTTGGTGGCGACGGAGGCCACATCGATCGGGATCGGACGCCCGAGAAACACGTCGATGTTTTCAAAGGGAATGGTCGCGCTGTGGCAGGCGATAAGGTCGGTCAGGACGGTCAGCGACGCGGCGCGGGGACCGTGATAGGCAATGCGGCGGACATAGGCGTCCAGGTCGAATGTATCGGTGGGCATGGAAACTCCGTTGTTTCGTGACCTGCGTTCCGTGGCCCGGGCTGGGTGGATTCATCATGACCGGAAACCGAAGATCGCTCTACTTCCCTGTTTTGTCGTATGATTGGCACCCCGCGACGTTCCGCTCGGTGTCATCACGCTCTATGGTCCGGACCGCCGGAAGGAAATGCCGATGATCAAGCAGCCAGGCAAATACCAGGACCTGTCAGATCCCCAGGCGCGTCCGCGCTACACCGGGATCGCGACCTTCTTCCGCACGGAACCGAGTCAGGACCTGACCGACCTGGATATCGGCATCATCGGCGTCCCGTTCGACGGCGGGGTGACCCATCGCAGCGGCGCGCGTCACGGACCGCGCGCGGTGCGGGAGCAATCCACTTTGCTGCGCCGCATCAATGCCGCGACCGGGATCGCGCCGTTTGCCGCGGCGCGCGTGCGTGATCTCGGCGATTGCTGGATCGAGCAACCGTATGAATTGACCGGCGCACTGGCGGAAATCGCCGCGTTCTACCACACCGTCGTGGCGGCGGGCGTGACGCCGCTGTCGGTCGGTGGCGACCATTCGGTCAGTCTTCCCATCCTGCGCGCGGTGGCCGCGTCCGGGCCGGTCGGCATGGTGCATATCGACGCGCATTGCGACACTGGCGACGATTATCTGGGGTCTCGCTTCCACCACGGCGCCCCGTTCCGGCGCGCGGTGGAGGAGGGGTTGCTGGATCCGCGTCGGGTGATCCAGATCGGGATCCGGGGCACCACGAACGATCCGGATATGTGGGGTTTCAGCCAGTCCAGTGGCATGCGGGTTCTGGGCATGGATGAATTTCACGATCGGGGCTGGCGCTTCGCCATGGAGGAAGCGCGCGCGATCATCGGGCCAGGACCGGCCTATCTGACGTTCGACATCGACAGTCTCGATCCGTCGCACGCCCCCGGCACCGGCACGCCGGAAGCGGGCGGGATCACCGCGCTGGAGGCTTTGCGACTGTTGCGTGGCCTGCGCGGCCTGGACTTCATCGGCGGCGATCTGGTGGAAGTGGCGCCATCCTTCGATGTCGGCACGTTGACCAGCTTCAACGCGGCTTCGATCCTGTTCGAGATTCTGTGTCTTCTGGTCGAAGCCCGCGGGCGACGCATGATCGGATGATCGGCCCGCTACGGCGTGGTCAGGGACTCGTTAGGCGCTGGCTTTCATAAGGCGATCTCAGGCGCTCGGTTGTGGGCAGCCCGTGCAGAATATCGGCCGATTCATTGCTCAGCGCGCTGGTGGCGCCGCCACCCGACGGGACCGGCCGCATCATCGACTGATCGCAACCCATTCCCCCCGGTGCAACCAGGTTCGGCATCACCATCGCCACGGACGGGCTGACGGTTCCGCCAGCAGAGCCAGCCATGTCCAAGTGGCTTGGCAGCGGGGCCCCAAGGGCTGGTGTGCCACCGCACGGCCCCGGCGGCAGGGACGCGCCGCCCAAAACAACCAGCGACAGCAGCGATAAGGTAGTCCGTATCATGGATGGTGCGGGTCCGTTCGGTGGGTGCCGTGCGGCCGGATCGGCCTCAGGCAGGTCAATAGCGCGGGGAGAAACACCAGGCTGGCGGCCAGACTGCAAGTCAGGCTGATCATCAGCAGGGCCCCCATGCTGGCGGTTCCAGGGTGGGCCGACAAAGCCAGGGAGCCGAACGCGGTGGCGGTGGTCAGCGCGGAATAGACGATCGCCTTGGTCGTGGCCGACCCGATCGGGTGGGTATGACCCGCGCGCCAGTTCATCACCGTGTACACATTGAACGAAACGCCAACCCCCAAAAGCAGCGGCAATGCGACGATATTGGCAAAATTCAGCGGCAATGGCAGCAAAATACTGACCAAAAGGGTCAGCAAGGCAGAGACCCCCAGGGGCGCCAACACCAGTCCGACGTCAAACGGGCGCCGCAACGCCACGCCCAGGATCAGCGTGATCGCGACCAGTGCGTAGATTGCCGCGTCCCGGAACGCACCGATGATCGTATTGCTGGTGGCGACGATGGTCACCGCCGATCCGGCCGCGGTCGGCGCGATCGGCAAAACCTGATCGACGAAACCGTCCAGGCCGATGGTCGCCAGCGCTTCGGGTTTCGCCGCCACCCGGATCCTCGCCCGCCCGTCGGGCAGCACCCAGTCGCGCGCGACGTCGGCCGGGATTGCGGCCAGATTCATAGGCTCCGCGGTCAGTGCGACACGCAGCCTGGACAATTGTTGCGGCAGGAAACGGGTCAATGCCCGGTCCAGCGACAGCAGATAGTCATCCGGCGCCTTCTCGATCAGGCGCAGGTCCCGAGCGATATCGGCAAGCGGATGGGCGGCGGGCAGTTTCCGCAAGGCGGGTTCGATCTGCTCCAGGGCGGATATCGCGGCCATGCGGATCTGTCCGGGCGTAACCGGCGCGGCGGGCGTCGGCGGCGCCAATGTGGGGGCCAGGATGGTGTTGGCATCGGCGATCAGGGCCAGTTTCAGCGGCTGATCGTCCGGCACGAAGCTGTTGATGCTCACCACGCTGGCGGTGGCGGGCAGGGCACTCAGGGCCGCGGCAAGCCGAGCGGCATCGGTGGCGCTGGGTGCCATGATGTCGATTGTGTAGGGGTTGGTGACGGGGTTCTGGATCAGATCCCGCAAGGTCCGCATTGCCTGGGTGTCGGGATTCTTCGTGTTCAGCGGATCGGAATCGAAGCTCAGACGCGGCGCCATGATCGCGCCGATCACGGCCAGGGTGGTGAACGCGGTCAGGATCGGCCACCGCCAGCGCTTGACCAACGGATCGAGCGCCGCGGCCCAGGCAAACCCGATCTCCCCCCTTTCTCCGCGCGGACGGCAAAGCGTGATCGCCGCCGGCAGGAATGTCAGGGTGCAGACAAAGGCGATCAGCATGCCGATGCCGGCGATGATGCCCAGTTCGGCAACGCCGGCAAACGATGTCGGCGCGAAGGCCAGGAATCCCGCCGCGACTGCCAGCGCGGCGACCAGGATCTGTCCTCCGGACGTGGCCCCGGTTTCGGTCATCGCGGCTGCCAGGCCGGGCGTGATGTGGCGTTGCTCTCGGAATCGAACCGAGAACTGGATGGCAAAGTCGACCGCCAATCCCAGGAACAGCACGCCAAACCCGACCGATATCAGGTTCAGCCGGCCGATCGCGGCGGCGGCGAAGCACACCGTCAGCAGCAGACCCAGGCCGAGCGTGAGAAGGATCGGCACGATCAGCCGCCAGGATCGCACCGCGAGGAACAGCAGGAATGCGATGATGACCGTGCTGGCGGTCATGCCCTCCACCGCGCCCTGGGCAACGGTGGCGAATTCCTCATCCGCCAGCGCAACCTGTCCGGTCAGCCGCACGCGCGCGGCCCCGGATTGGACGAATTCCAGTCCGGCCGCGATATCGCGCACCGCCTGGGTCGCCGCTCCACCCGGTTCCAGCAGGTCGTGGTTCAGCCTGGGCTGCAGCAGGACGAAGCGATAGGGACCGGCTTTCTCGGACAGCCCGCCACCCAGGAGGTTCTGCCAGGACAGCGGCTTTTGCGTGCCGGCCAGAGCATCGGCCATCGCGCCATGGAAGCCGCGGATCGAATCGAGGTAGGGGCCGAGATCGGCCTGGTCTTTGGCCACGCCCATGCCCAGCAGCGCCAGGGCGGCAAAGAGCCCGCGGGCCGACGGGTCCACGACGAGCTGGCCCAGAAAGGGTTGCGCGTCGATCGTCCGGTCCATGAGCTTGGTTAGCTCTGATTCGTTCAGGAACAGAAGCCCCTGTTTTTCAAAGAAAGATGAGACGTCCGGTCGTCGGACGCTCCGGAAATGGACGGTGTCGGCCGCGGCCGCGCGGGCCAGTTCGGCCGCGGTTTCGTTGGCTTCTTCCGGTGTCCGCGCATCAATGACGGCGACGAGAAGATCCTGAAATTGCGGGAAATCCTTCGCCATCGCGACGGCTTTTTGCCGCCACGGCAGATCGCGCGCGAACATCTGGTCGGTATCGGTGGTCACGCCTAGGCGGGCCGACGCGAACCAGCCGGCAAACACCGCCAACAGGATGCTTGCGAACAGAACGGCCGGGGTATGTCGACGGCAGGTATCGACAAGCCCGACGAGCATGCGAATCAGCATCTGGTGGGAGGATCTCAAAAAGGGAGGGCCGGTGATAGTCGCTCCGGACACGCTGGTCCATGCTGACGGCGCCTGAACCCGATAAGGCTAACGCGCCTTCACGGGCCGGTTGCCGTGGCTGGTCTGCGGCACACCGCGGTTCAGAGATAGATGGGAATGGACCCCCAGCCACCCTTTCTCGGATTTGTGGAACACGATGGTGGCGCGTCCGGGTCGGTCGAATTTCGTCCCGTCCTCATGGAATCCGGTGCTGGTCCATGGCGCGATCACGACCGCCATCGACTCGTCATCTGACGCAAGCACATGCGTCGCCGCCAGATCGAACCGGAAATCGTCCGTCTTCGGCCACACATTGTCCCACTGCGACCCCACCCACGCCTCCAGGCTCGGCAGCACATCCCGGTGTGTCCCGAAGGCCAGGATTTCCGGATGGAAGAGCGGCCGAGCGGAGGCGTAGTCGACGGCGCGGACGTGGCTGGAGAAAGTTTCCAGCCATCGCAGGAAGTGGTTGCGGAGGTCCTGGGGTGCTTCGGGTAGTCCCGTCATAGGCCGGTTCCTTATGTAAAGCATGATCGCGCTGGGCGGAACGTAACGGCGCGTGAACCATGCGAACAAACTTGCGCGGAGCATGATCGCGCGGAGCGAACCGGTGCGGCGCGTGAACCGTGCGATGAAACAACGCTGGAGCGGTCTGCCGTTTCCAGTCAGGGTTAAGCCACTCTAGAGCATGATCGTGCTGAGCGGAACGTAACAGTGCGTGAATCATGCGATTAAACAAAGAGCTAGTCTTACTGCGTCATATCGCCCGTCACTCCCCCGTCTGCCGTCCGATGCCGCAACACGGGCAGCGGGGCAGACGCTCTACCAGCGCGACAATAATCCTGCGTCGGAGGGTGGCAATGGAGTTCGGGATATGGCGTTCGGTTCGCAGCGGCGGCGCCGTGGGATCGGCGACCGGCG
>CAMBXJ010000182.1 GCA_945871455.1 Asaia bogorensis | reverse complement strand
ATCTCTCCGGCGCAAAGAATGCGAAGCAGGACGTCGCTGGCCCGCGTGCATCCCTGGGCCGACACGGCACGGGCCTGTTCCAGCAAGGCCTGGGCCGCGGCGAAAGCGGGGGAGCGCGCCGGCTCCTGCGCCCTGACGGCCGGCGCCAGGCAGACCAGGAACAGCGGAAGCACGATCAGCCACCCTATCGCGGCACGCCAGTTCAGCGCGTCGATCCGGTGATGGCGAGCCCATCCGCCACAAGACGCTGGATGCTGTGGCGGATCCGACGGCTTCCGCCCCCGACGAACCGGACCGTCCAACCGGCCCAGTGGTGCGTGTTCGGCCAGGCTCAAGCGGCGCCCCGAGGGCGGATTTCAAGAATTTGGACTTCGATGAACTCATAAGGGCCGAGCAGAATGAGGCCGGAGCGGTCTGGGGTTGAACGGATGTCCGGGTGCAGAAGCGCTGCTTTCAGCGGATGCAGCAGGATCGCCGAACTCAGGATTTCCCGCGCCGCCAATCCGGTCTGACGCAGCAACGCCTCCGTCCGCTCCATCCCCAGGAACCGGTTATGGGTGATGTATGCAACCGAGCTTTCGTCCATGTGGTCGCGAAGGCCCGCCAAAAACGGGTCCATGAACCGTCGCCCATCCAACCCCCCAAAACTCCAATACGGGGAGTGTTCGGGATCGGCCGGCTCGGTCGCGGCGAATTGCGGCATGTTGGATGCGATGATGTCGAACCGGTCATTTTGCAGCGGTTCCCAAAGGGAGCCAAGCCGAAGGTCGGCGCGATCTTGCAGGCCGGCCTGGGCCATCAGCCGAGCGGTGGCGGCCAGGGCTTCGGGGTCGATGTCGACTCCGAACAGGCGCTCGACGCCGATCGTGCCCAACATCGCCAGCACGGTGCCGCTGCCGACGCCCATGTCCAGGCCGGAACGTTTCAGAGCGATCCCGCCGAACCGCCTCAACGCGCTCAGCAACAATCCCGTATGCCCGCTCGGCCTGAACGGATCCGAGATCAGCGGCGAGGCAGAGGTTGGCGCGGTGTCGGCGAGAGGCGTGGTCAGGGTCTGTCTCCGTCCGAGAGTTCGGAAGGACAATGCCACGGAGATCGGGTGCGGGATATGACCGTCGATGTCGCGGTCCCGGCCAATTCGCCGTTCAGGGGTTGTTCGCCACGCGCGTCCGCAAGCGTGTCAGAAGATCCTGAATCTCGCTTTCGTCGGCCGGACGGCTCAGAACACGTTCCGCGAAAAGTGCCATGACCTTTTGAAGGGGCGTAAGGGATCCGGTCCTGGCGACCGAACGGTCGAGGCGTATCAGGAGTGTTATCGCCAACGCGCCTAACAGCGCACCGACGATTTCCACAAGATATTTGGCCGTCGCATACACCACGATCAGAATAACAAGCGCGACACCGTAGCCAAAATACCGTTCTATGAAGCTGGCTGGCCACGCAGGCAGGTTGTTGTAAGTCCAGGGCGTGCCAAACCGGGTATAGTAGGTGGCCAACGGATGCACATTCAGCTCCGATCCCACGATGGTCGGATAGGCGCCCGGTTCGCTGATATAGGTCGCGCCTTTATGGACCTCCGTCATGGCTTCCAGCAGGGCATAGACCACGAACGGGTGAAGCCCGTCCCGCACCACGACATTGACTCGCCCGGCGAGCAACCCGGTATCGACCGGTGGGATACCGTCGGCGATGTCGTAGATACCGCGGGGGATAATCACGGGTCGCAAGAAAGGCAGATGGTCGGATACCGCTTTAGCCTCCGGCACCGCCATCAGACGGAGACCCGAGTCGAGCGCCATCTCCCGGATCGCCTTGTTGTCCGGGCTGAGCATGAACGCCCCGGCGTCAAATTCTCCAGCGCGCAAGCGACGGGCTGCTTCGGCGATAGGGAGGAAGGTGAAATACGTGTTTTCGGATGAGATATCGTAGAGCTTGAACATGCGGATCGCGGCATCGCTCGTAGCGCTGCCCATCGGCGGCATCACGATCCGTCGGCCACGAAGATCGGTCAGGACTGTACGCCGACCGAGCTTGCCCGCCGCGAAGATAAAAAGTGGTTGCAACTCGATACGGCCGAGGTTTGTCAGGCGACCATCGATATGTTTGCTGATGTCCTGCGCCTCGAACCCGATGTCCAGGCCAGATTTTGGGTCTTCCAGTTCCGGTAGGATATCCAGGGAGTTCGCCCGCGACCGGATGACCAGATCGATCCCGCGGGTGGCGAGAATTTTCTGGTACTTTAGCGCGGTCTGATGGAAACTGCCCCCGATCGGTCCGACGCCGATCGTCACGTACTGTGGCGGGCGCACGTAGAGCGCGGCCACAACGATCACGATCGCGATGATCCCAAAGCCCAGCAGCCCCAGTTTCAACGTTCGGGAATATGGAACTTCAATCGCCATTGCGGTTGCCTGTCCATCGGGTGGCGCGCCCCGCGATTGCGTGACCGGTGGAAGTCCGGTGCAGGACGCGGATGTCGGTCATTCCGATTCCTTGGGCGACACCGACAGGGAAACATTCGGCAGCGGCAGGAAAGTGACCGTGACATTGCGGACTTCCAGGCCACCGCCTTCGATCGCATCCAGGACGGCGCGGACGATCCGTCGTTGCAAAACGGCTACCAACCCGACCCGGTGGCGGGCATCCAGGTACAGCACGCGATCCAGATACTCCTGATCGGAGCTCGACATTTCCCGCGCGATCCCAAATGTCATGCTCGCACCAGGGATCAGCCCAAAAGAAGATTCGATCGAGCTGACCTTGTAGCCCGCTATGTCCATCAGGGAAGTCAAATCGAGCTGCGGGCCATCCTGCTCCGTGGTTGGTTCAGAGGCGGGCGTGCTCCAGGCCCATTGCCAGATCGCCATGGCCGCGGCGGACATCCAACTTCTGGAGATTTCGGGATACAAGGAGGACGGCGTCGCATAGGTCACGCCGCGCTGCTCCTCCCGCTCCCTTGCCGGCAGCGGGACGATGCCGTTGCGGGCCAACAGGCCCGCGGGACCTGTAACCGCTTCGCTTCGGGTGAACTCGACAATGCGTTGCACCGCGGCGTTGATCTTGGCGTCATCCGCGGTGGCGACCGGTCGTCGCTTGGCGAACATCCACAGCGACGCCGCGTTGCCGTAGGTTGCCCGCATGATCGCATCATAGGTCGGCGCTACCCCGTCCAACGCAATACCGACGAGCCGTCCGCCCGAAGCCTCGATGTCGAGCTGCGCAACGACACCGATCGTGCCGGAAGGCGCGTTCAGCAGCGCCTGGGCGGCCTTCGGCTGCTGAACCTCCCGCACGCGATCGGTGCGGGCCGACACGCATTTCAGGGTCCGCGCCTCCGCCTCATAAATACGCTTGATCGAGGTTTCCGCTCGGCAGCCATTTTCGAGAACGATCGCATTGAACAATTGCCGGGGCACTTCCTCTCGGGTGGGCAACTGGAAGCGGATGTCGAGTTGCGGAAGGGACGGATCGATATCCGCCCATCTCACCGAGGCATTGCGTGCGAAATCCTGCTTGTATGGAACCTCCCGGGCCACCGCCAGATAGACTTGGCGGCTGGTCAGGCTCCTGACGGGGCTTTCGCTGTGAGTCGCCAGAATTAGCGCTGTTCGCCCCAGTTCAACGCCAATGACCTCGTTGACCCCGCGCGCCTCACATTGACCGACAACTGTCGCGTGCAGGCGGTGGGATGTCATGATCAGATCGGGGCTGTCTGGCCCGCCACGACAGAAATCCTTCAGCATCGCAACCGAGGTACTGACCTCGACCGTGATCTCCACCGCACGCATGCCTTCGTCCGCCAGACGCGCGACCGCGTCGTCGAAGACGGCCTTGCCGGCCTGCGTGGCCTGGATACGCAATCGTGGTTTGACGGCATCCTGACCGCTTGCGGCGGAAACCGGTGCGAACAGGCAAAGCAGGACCAATGCGAGCATCCATCGCAGGCCCCGACCGGGTTGCGTTCGACCGGATTGGTTTGAGTGCGATCCAATCGTGCTCATCGGGACCCTATCGGCATCTGTTTCCCGTGAGAGAGGCATCATCCTCAATGACCATGCACCAGGTTGGGACGGATCGAATTGATCGTCAACGCCCTGTAGACGCGAAGCCCGCCGTGGTCAAGTACAGCTTGCGTCTACAACGCCAGAACGCCGGCGAAGCCGCATCCGCGGAAATCATGCCTGTCCGGCAAAGCCTTATTGGATAGGCCACAAAGGGCCGCGAGTCGGCGATTTTCCACCACGAAGGCACGAAGGTCACGAAGAAGGAACCAACGGTCCCCGCCGTCAGTGGAAACCGACTGCCGCCAACAGCTAACGCCATAAGAGCCAAAGCGTAGGTTGCCGGGTCGAGCCCGCAATGACGTTGCGGGGCGGCGCGTCCACCTTTAGCGATTCTTTGTGCGCGTCGCCTAACCCGCCCGGCCGGTCCTGCCGAATGGCGCGGATCAATCAGCCCGTGGCGCGTTTTGCTTCCGCGCGCAATTCGGCGAGGTGATCGAAACGCCTCCGGTATGTGCCCAGGCCCATCGTCTGCGACCGCAGGTCGATAATCAGGTCATGCATCTCCGCTGCCGGCACCAATGCCTCCACATCGTCCCAGCCCGACCAGCCCGGACGCTGAATAAAACCCAGGATATGGCCACGCCGTCCGGTCAGCAGTCGTTGTGCGCGTGGGGTATATTCGCTCGGGACGCTGATGGTGACGTGGTCCACCGGTTCCAACAACACTGGATCGGCTTTCGCCAGCCCCTCCTTCATTGCGATGCTGGTGGCGGTCTTGAATGCCATGTCCGAACTGTCCACGGCGTGGAATCCGCCGTCCACCAACGTGACGGAGATATCGACCACCGGATAGCCGAACGGCCCCTTCTTCGCCGCGTCCTCGGCTGCCTCCCCAACCGCGGGGATGAAATTGCGCGGCACCGCGCCACCGACGACTTTGTCGATGAATTCGAACCCGGTACCACGGTCCCGTGGCGCGATGTCGATCTTCACATCGGCAAATTGACCATGGCCGCCGGTCTGGCGCTTCAAGCGTCCATGCTCGTGTACCGGCCGACGGATCGTTTCCCGATACGCCACGCTCGGCCGGCTGGTCATCACCTTAAGGCCATGGTTCTTCGCCAGACGGTCGACAGTGGTCAGCAGATGCATCTCGCCCTGGCCGAGCAGGACGGTTTCACCGGTATCATGATCCTGGACGATGGAGAGCGACGGGTCTTCCTCGGCCAGCCGGTGCAAAGCGCCAGACAGTTTCACGTCATCCTTGCGATCCGTGGTGGTGATGGCCAGGCCGTAGACCGGGGGATGCGGGTCCGGCAGCGGCAGCGGCTCCGCCATGGCGCCGGGCGTAACGGCGGCACCGGTATGGACCCCATCCAGCCGGCCCAGGGCAACGACCTCCCCGGCGATCGCTTCCGGCACCTTGATCAGATCGGACCCGTTGGTCTGATAGATGGCACCCAACCGCGTGCCGCCAAGCACGGCGCCATCCTTGATCGCGCCGCGCCAGACCCGAGCATAGGAGAGCTTTCCAGTGTGTCCGGCATAGACCGTCTTGAAGACCTGCGCGAGCGATGGCCCATCGACGTCGATGGCCTTGCGCGCCACGGTTTCGGCCGCTTCCGGTGTGTCGTGACGCAACGCCTTCCACAACCGGCGCACACCGTTGGCGTTTTCCGCCGAACCCAAAAGCACCTCGATCACGGCGCCAGCCAGCAGGTCCTTGCGCATGTCGCGGTAAAGTTCTTCCGGGGTCGGCTTCAAATCCTCCAGCACCTTTTCGAGCAAAGCATCATCGTGATCCGCCAGGACCTCGACCAGCTTGCCGAGGGCGTGCTGCTCCTCCGCCTGCATCGCGGTCGGGATTTGCATCAGTTCGGACGCCTGACCCTTGCGGTAGCGATAGGCCCGTTCGCTCATCAGATCGACATAGCCGGTGACGGTTTCCGCCTCGACAATTGGCACCTGGCGGAGCACCAGGGGTGAGGTTGCATAGGTCTGCAACGCGGCCAGGGTGTCGCCGATGCTGCCTTCCAGACGGTCGATCTTGTTGATGAACAGCATATGCGGCACCCCTTCGTCGGCGAGCGCCTTCAGCAAGGGTGCGACCATCATCGCATGCGACGGGATCGGCTCGCAGACGACGACGGCAATATCGACCATCGCCAGGGCCGAACGGGTTTCGTGCGCGAACTCGATGGAGCCCGGGCAGTCGAGAATCGACCATCGGTCACCCAGATAGGTGCAATGGCCCAGTCGGATCTCGGTGGTCATCGGGCGGTTGCGCGAATCGACCGGGCGTTTCACGGCGGCACCCGCCGTTTCCATCAACGCCTCGAACAGTGTCGATTTTCCGCTGCTATAAGGCCCCACCAGAGCCACCGAGCGGGGACTTCTGGCGTTTCTGCTTTCTGACATGGCCGCGCCTCCTTCTTTGAGCGAAGGCGCTAGCCGGGCGTGACCCCGTGGCATTCGGGCGCCCGGCGCGCCCTCGTTCGGGGATGTTAGCGCAGTTTGTGGGGCTGGCGAGTCCTGTTCGACGTGCCGTTGCCAGATTGCACGCGGAATTGTCCGCAGCGCTTACGGCAAAGCCTGCGCCAGTGACCGCTGGCCGGATCCACACCATCCCGATCCGACAGGCCAGGACACACACAGTGCACAGCGAGAAGATCCTGCCAGCCATTCGGGTCGGGACTTCTCGTCGCGGCGCGAAAGATCGGGTCCCACGCCTCCCTCTCCGGCACGTCTCCTTTACGCAACATCGCCGCGCGGCTGGTGCCGCCACTCAGGAACATCGCGGGAAAGGCCAGCAATGGCGTGGGGGGCCTTCTGATCTGTCGTGTCCAGGACACCGGGCGACACGGTGTGGCGTCCGTCGCGGGCAGAGGGGGCCTCCGGCAGCGCCTACCGGTGGTTCACAACGGACGCACCAGCATCAGGTTGAGATACGGCACATAGGTTGCCACCTTCAGCACGAATATCACCACCAGCATCCAAGGCGCGGTCGTCAGCCCAAGCACAGGAGCTACCGCGACGGCGAGCAGGGCGCGAATATTGCTGTTTCCCCCGGTATTGCGTGTCAGGCGGCGGTTATTCCGCCGCGAGCCGCCCCTCCGCCGGCCAATCCTTGATCGACACACGCCAGTGGATACGATCCTGATCCGGCGGATAATCGCCAGCGGCTTTGTGATAGGAGCAGCGATTGTCCCAGATCACGATGTCGCCCACCGCCCATTTGTGCCGGTATTCGCCGTCCGGCTGGATCATGTAGGTTTCCAGCTCATCCAGCAGGTCGTCGCTCTCGGCCTTTTCCGCGCCTTCGATGAACAGAATCTTGCCCGGGTCGAAATACATCGATTTCCGCCCGGTTTCCCGATGCGTGCGGACGATCGGATGCATGGACGGCGAAAGGTTCCGATCCTCGGGGTTCAGCAGCGCGGTCGAATTGCGCCGCCCGCCGTAGGTGAAGCCTCCGAGCACTCCGTCGAGCCGGTCCTTCAGCCGCTGGGGCAGCGCGTCATAGGCCGCGTAGCCGCTGGCGAACAACGTGTCGCCGCCGACCGAGGGAATCGCGACACCATACAGCTGCGTGGCCTTGAACGGCTCCACATCATAGGCGCCGTCCGTATGCCAACCATCCGCGCCCCGGCGATAGATCGCCTGGTTCAGCTTGCCATCCGGATTGAACTTGTTGACGCCAAGCAGGGTGATTTCCGGATAGTCCGGATGCCGCGTACTCTTGGACGGGTGGGGGGAGATCGTGCCGAAGCGACGGCTATAGGCCAGGAATTCGTCGATGGTCAGATCCTGACCGGTGACCACCATGACGTTGTGGTCCAGCCACGCCTGATAGATCGGCGCGAAACTGGCATCGTCGAGCTTTCTGACATCGACCCCGGAAACCTGGACCCCGATCTTGGGACCCATACGACGAATCTCTACCATGGCATTTCTCCCCGCTTGCAGGCGTGGTTTTCATAGCTGTTAGCTGATTCGCTCCCCGCGCCTGAGTCAAGCGCAGCGGGGGGCGCAGCGCGGTCCGTTGGTCGGCCGCTGTTGTAGGAAAGGGCCCTGGTCGATGCAGTGTCACGTCGGAATGCCGGTGCGGTACACAGGCGCCGCCTCGGCCAGCCG
>CAMBXJ010000181.1 GCA_945871455.1 Asaia bogorensis | reverse complement strand
AAATCGGGGCTGTTCATCATGCCGCCGATCGGCTCGCCCCCCTCTCCGGCAGCAAACAGAAGATAGGTGCCCAGCGGGCCCATATCCATCGCCGAGGACTTGGCCCAGCCGAATTGCGCCCCATAGAACGCGAGTGCCGCTTCCCAATCGGTGGTGTGCAATTCGTGCCATCCGCCATGCCCCGATTTGCTCGGCGCGAATGACGGGCTGGGACCGTGGCAATCACTGCTGGGCGCCATCACATAGATCGCCGCACCCTGCGGATCGGCGACCATCGCGATGCGGCCGACGGACGGTATGTCGGTTGGCGGAAGGTAAGACGCCCCGCCGGCCTGGGTGATCCGGGCGACACTGGCATCGACATCCGCGACGTTGACATATCCGAACCATCCCGGACGCATCCCGGTCACCGCCGCGTCGGCGGGGATTGCCATCATCCCGCCCACATGCGCATCGCCCGCGGCCACCAGCCGGTAGTCCATCCCCGGCTGACCACTGTCCTGAACCGACCAGCCCACCACAGCACCATAGAACCTGGCGGCGGCATCGAGGTCGGTGGTCATCAACTCGTACCAAATGAAGCCGGAAGGCGTGTCTGACATGCTGTGTGTCCTTTCAAGGTCGGGAAATGCGAAACAACAGGCGGACGTAGGATTTGAGATGCGCGACACTGTCCCGCGCGACCTCCGGCCCGCCGCGGGCTTTCGCGAGAACGAACGCGCCCTGCAGGACCGCCTGGGTATGCAGCGCCAGGGATGGAGCGGATACGCCGGTCACGCCGTGCTGCTCCATCGCCGCGGCGATATCCGCCTCCAACGTGCGGGCGTGGTCGGTCATGCAGGCGTTGCAGGCGTCGCGGATCGCGGGGCTGATGGCGAATGCCTCCTGCACCATGGTGCCGGCCAGACAGGTGAACGCTTCCACCGGGCCGGTTAACAGGTCGGCGCGGAAATCGATGTATCCGAGCACGCGATCCAGCGGATCGGCGTGATGGTGATACGGCGCGGCGGCGAACAGGGCGCCGGTGACGTCCGACCAATACGCGGCCGCCGCCACGGCCATGGCTTCCTTGCTGGCGAAATGGTGAAAGAACGCGCCTTTGGTGACCCCGGCCGCCGAACAAAGATCGTCGACCGAGGTCGCGCTGTAGCCCTTGGCGCGGATCACGCCGATGGCCGCCTGCAACAACTTGCTGGCGGCACTGTCCTGGGCGCTACGAGGGATTGCGGGACGGCTCATGGCGTAAACATACCAACCGGTTGGTATCGGTCAAGGCCCGACCACCGGAAGACTTGACCGAAATCGCTGCGTCCCCGCGCTTCCCCCCACAAACCTGGGCGCCTACCCTGCCCGCATGATGCAACCGCACGACACGATGCCCGCCATCCGACGCATCCCATCACCGGGAGCGCCATGACCGCGCCCCCCACCACCGCGTCCCCCACGGCCGCGCTCCCAACTGGGAGCCCCACTGGATCCCCCAAGGGGCCCCCCATGCCCGGGGTCGAAGCATCATTGGAGCCGTCCGACCCGGCCACTGGATCCCCCATTAGGAGCCCCATGACCGGGGACGAAGCCCGCCTCGCCTTCCTCGCCTGGATGGGCCAGGAACGCCGTTCCGCTGACCTGACCCTGGAAGCCTATGGGGCCGATATCGCCGGGTTCCTCGGCTTCCTGACCAATCATCTGGGGCGGGAGCCGGACCTGGTGGCACTCGCCGAACTGCGGCAGGCCGATATCCGCGCCTGGCTGGCGGAGATGGCCGGGACCGGTTCCGGCAACGCCACAAGGGCGCGCCATCTGTCGGCGATCCGAAGCTTCTACCGCTTCCTGGCCCGTCGGCACGGGGTGGACAACCCCGCGATCCGCCTGGTCGCGACGCCCCGCGCCAAGGCCCCCATCCCGCGCGCGCTGACCGCGCCGGATGCGCGCTCGGTCGCCGAGGATATCGGAGAGATGTCGGATACCGCGGCGATCCAGGCCCGGGACATGGCGCTTTTCACGCTGCTCTACGGCGCCGGGCTACGGATCGGCGAGGCCCTGGCGCTGAACATTCGGGACGCCCCATTGGCTGCCCCGGGGGTTGCCCCGGGCGCTGCCCCGATGGCGTCTCGGATGGCGTCCCCGGAGGCGTCCCCGGCGGCCTCCCCGGGGGCCTCCCCAATGCCCTCCCCAGGCGCCGGATCGGACGCGGCCTTGCGCGTCATGGGCAAGGGGTCGAAGGAGCGTCTGGTGCCGGTCCTGCCGGTCGTGCGAGAGGCGATCGCCGCCTGGCTCGCCCTGCATCCGGACCGCCAGCCGGACGCCCCATTGTTCCTGGGTGCCCGCGGCAAGCGGCTGGACGCCGCCGTCGCACAGCGAACCCTGCGCACATTCCGGCGTCTGACCGGACTGCCGGAACATGCGACCCCGCACGCCCTGCGGCACTCCTTCGCCACCCATTTGCTGGCGGCGGGCGCGGATTTGCGATCGATCCAGGACCTGCTGGGTCATGCCAGCCTGTCGACGACGCAACGATATACCGACGTGGACGAAGCGAGACTGATGGAGGTCTGGAGGAAGGCGCATCCTCGCGCCTGACCGGGGCATCCCTGACGGGCAACGGATGCGGATCCGCGGCCCGCCCAAAAGAGGCCGACCGACAGCCTTTCCCGTCAGTCCCGCTTGCCCTGAGCCGTCACGATCGCGGGCGGTGTCGGCGCCACGATGGCCCGCCCCAACGCCTCGGCAAGGCATTCATAGCCGCGATCCGTATGATGCAGGCCATCCGCCCCGATCATGTCGTTGGCTGATGGCGCCGCCGCCCGCCATTCCCGCATCAACGCCGCACGGGAAAACAGGGGCACGCGACGTGCCGCGGCCTCTTGCGCCACCATGGCGATGAAGGTGCCATGGTGGGCGGTCTGTTCCAACCGAGGTGCGATCTGATTGTCCATCAACACAAGATCGGCCCCGGACGCGACGATGCGTCGCACCCCTTCCGACAACAGAGCGGCGAACCGCGCCGGTTCCATCCCGCGCAGGGCTGCGTTGGCGCCGTCCTGCCAGATGACCAGGGTCGGACGGGCGGCGAGCACATCCGTATCCAACCGCGCCAGCATAGTGTCCGTCGTTTGCCCCCCCAGCCCCCGGTTCATCACCGTCACCGGCACGTTCGGCCAGGCCGCCCGCAACAGGGCTTGCAGCCGAGCGGGATAGGTGTGGGCGGGCGTGGTGGCACCGGCGCCCTCGGTGGATGACGAGCCGAACGCGACGATCGTAATCGGCCGACCCGCCGCCAACGCCGCCCAGGTCGCCGGAAGTGCCAAATGCCGCGGCTCCGAGGCAGGACAGGCCGGCGAGGCGGCGGACGCCTGGGACACGGCAAACACCGCGAGGACACCGAAAAGGCCCGCCCGCAACCGTCGAACCATCGCGTTGAAGTCCGGACGGCGGGCGGCCGATAGACTATCTGACAGCATTGACGATGCCCTCGGCCAGGATCTCCGCCATGCAGTCGTACAGCCGACGCGCAACCCGGACCCGGTCTTCGGCATCGGTGGCATCCAGGTTCATGAATCCGCTACCGTTCCAAAAATGCATCAGTTCATAGCGGTCCAGTACCGGCACACCCACCATGTCAGCGCCCCGGATTACCGCCATGCGATACGGATACGGGTTCATCACCCTGACCACGCTCGGCGCGAATTGCAACGTCATCATGATAAGGTCGGCCCCGGCCAACCGCACCCGGCGGATCACCTCGGCGATACCATTGTTGAAGCTGTCCAGATCGTCGCCACGCGCCGCGGCGCTGGCGCCCGGTCCCCAGATCACCAGACCCGGCCGGATCGCCGCCAGATCGGCATCGAGCCTGGTCAAAATGTCCGCCATCGCCAGGCGCGTGGCCGCCCGAACCTCGGCCTTGATTTCAACGCCGGGCAGAGCCGTTCGCAGGCGGGCTTCCAGCCGGGCCGGATAGGTGAACGCCGCACCGCGGGCCGCCGCACCCAGGGTTGCGGACCCACCCAGGGTCAGGATCGTCAAGCGTCCGATCGCCACTCCGGCCTGAGTCGCCGGCAACCCGCCATGCGGGATCTCGAACGGGTCCGGCACCGGGCAAGTCGCGGCCCTGGCGGGCAAACCCGCGGACAGCACCAGGCCAACGACCACCGCCAGCCGAACCAGACACCTCATGATTTGGCCTGTGCGCGTGGTGCCACCGGTAGGTGGCCACCTGCCTTGAACCATGCCAACAGCAGCCCAAAGCCGGCCATGATCGCGAGTCCTCCCAGATTGACCAAAAATTGATCGAACAACCCGTATCCGGCAAGGCTGAGCACAAAATTGGCCAGCACCGACAGCAGGATACCCAGACAGAACACCTCCAACGAGTTCTGCCCGCACAGCACGACCGTCCAACCGGCGACGGATCGCATGAAACGCGCATCGCGTGGGATATAGGCGCCAACGACAACCGCCAGGGCCAGAAGGCTGATCAGGCGGGCCGGCGGCAACATGGTCTTGTCGAGCCACGAGTCCGGCAGCGGCAGGTAATACGGGATCAGGTTGAACGGCTCGTGCAAGGTCCAAAGGCCTTGCAGCCCGCCGGCAACCACGACCACGACGGCCGCGACCACTGGCAGCAAGGGGACGGACCGCACCCATCGGTCGCCTCTGCTGCGCACAAACCCCAACACCACGCCGATGGTAAACAGGAACTGCCATGCCAACGGGTTGAAGAACCACAATCGACCCTCTGGGAATCCCGGCAGATTCCAGCCGAACAGGTTGGCCACGAGATATAACGCGGCCGACGGGATCAGCCCCAGCAGGACATGGCGCCGGATCAGCAGTATCAGAATCGGCAATGCCAGCAGCAACAGGATATACAGCGGCAGGATATTCAGCAGTGACGGCTGGAACTGCAGCAGCAGGACCCGAATGAAGGCCTCGCCCTGGTTATCGAGGTAGTCGCCCACCTGCAATTCGTCGGCAAAGAGCGGATTTTGCAGATATTTCAGGGTGTAGGCGACCTCAGCCGTGAAGATCATGAACAGGCACAGATGCGCGACATAAAGTTGCCAGACGCGCCGGTAGATCCGGGCGAAACCCATCGCGATGCCCTCTCGGCCGAAGACCGGGGTATAGGCGAGCGCGGCGGTGTAGCCGGAGATGAAGATGAACACCTCCGCGGCATCGCAGAACGCGAATGACCGCAAGGTAAAGAAGCTGACGATGTTGTCGGGGATGTGGTCGATGAAAATGAAAATCAGAGCCAATCCGCGGAAAAAGTCGAGCCGATAGTCGCGCGTCGACGCCTTGTCTGTCACCGCTCGGGTGCTACCGGGGGCCTGCGTCATGTCCCGTCAAGCGTCGGAAATGGCGCCGCCAACTCGATGACCCGCGCCGCTCGCAGCACCAGATCGTCCCGATATTGCGCCGCCGCGATCTGCACGGAGTTCGGCAAGCCGTCCGCCCGCAACGCCATGGGCACGGTGATCGCCGGCTGGCGCGTGACGTTGAAGGTGAACGTCCAGGGCGCCCATTCCGTCCACAGCGCCCGCACCGGATCGACGATGGGGGCATCGGCCAAGGGCGGACCGGCTGGCACGGTCGGGCAAAGCACCAGGTCGAAGCGCTGGTGCAACCGAGCCATGGCATGGCCGGCGGCGGCACGCAGCGCCTCGGCGTCCATGAAGTCGATGGCGGTCATGCCGCCGAGCCGTTCGGCAACTTCCCGGATGCCGGGGTCCAGCAGCCCGCGCAACTGCTCCGGCAGGCTTGCGACCAGACGTGCCAACGCTGCACCCCAGACCCGTCCAAACACGGTGGCGGTATCCGGCAGATCGGGATTGGCCTCGTCGACCGAGGCACCCGCCTCCGCCAGCAGGGCCGCGGCCCGCTCGACCGCCGCGACGCCATAGGCATCCACGGGGGCGTCGAAGCCGGGATGACGCAGCACGCCGACGGTCAGGCCGGCGACGCCGTCCTCGATCCCGGTTCGCCAGTCCCGTCCGTCATCGGGCGCACAAAACGGGTCGCGGCTGTCGTAGCGCGCCATGGACGACACCATCAGCGCGGCGTCCCGCACCGTCCGTGTCATCGGTCCGGCGCAGGCCACGCTGGCAAAGGCGCTGGCCGGCCATTGCGGCACCCGCCCATAGGTGGGTTTCAGCCCGACCAGGCCGCTCCAGGCCGCCGGAATGCGGATGGAACCGCCGGCGTCGGTCCCGACATGCAAGGGTCCGAACCCCGCCGCTCCGGCGGCTCCGGCACCGGACGACGACCCGCCCGGGGTGTGCGCCAGGTTCCACGGGTTGCGGGTGATGCCGTGCAGCGGGCAATCCCCCGGCGATTTCCAACCAAACTCGGTGGTGGTGGTCTTGCCCAGGATCACCGCGCCGGCGCCCTTCAACCCCACCACCAGCGGCGCATCATCCATGACCGGCGCCGGGTCGGTCGCTCGGCTGCCCCGGCGAGTCGGGAAACCGGCCACGTCGATCAGGTCCTTGATGGTGCAGGGCACGCCGTCCAACGGTCCCATCGGCCGTCCGGCGCGCCAGCGACCGGCGCTTTCGGCCGCGGCGTCCACGGCGCGGGGGTTCAGCACCGCGAACGCATTCAGGGCCGGATTGAGGCGAGCCACCCGTTCGGTGACCGCTTGCAGGACTTCGACCGGGCTTAATGTCCGGCGAGCGAAGTGTGCCAGCATTTCCTCGGCCGTGAACAGGGCTGGATCGGTTCCGGGCATGGCATGCGTCTTTCCCAAGCGGGGTCGATGTATCCGTTCGCGAAGTCCGGCGGTTCGGGTCGGCACACACACTCCCCCGCCCCTTGCGGGAGGGGGTTGGGGGGAGGGATGGGACAAGCAACCAACAGTCGGGTTGTAGCACCCCTCCCCCCAGCCCCCTCCCGCAAGGGGCGGGGGAGTCTGTGTGCGGCCCCCAACCCGCCAGACTTCCCGGACGGACACTTATGGCGCACCATGCCGGCCCCACGCAGCGGAGGGAACCCCGGATGAGCACGGACGCCAAAACCCCAAATCTCGAACCGTGGCAATGGCCGGAGGAGACCTGGCGCCAGATCGTCGGTCGGGCGCGCGGTGGACGCAGCATGAAGCCGAAAACATGGCCGAATGGGGCACGCTGCGCGGTGGCGCTCAGCTTCGACGCGGATCATGAGACGATCCCATTGCGCGACAACGACCCCAGCCCGATGCGCATTTCCCAGGGCCAGTACGGGGCTCGCCAGGCCATGCCCCGCATCCGCCGCCTGTTGGAGCGGGAATCGATCCCCGCCAGCTTCTTCTACCCGGCCGTGTCCGCCCTGTTGCACCCGGACGAGGTCCGAGCGGTAGCAGGCGACGGGCACGAGATTGGCATCCATTCCTGGATCCATGAGGCCAACACCACCCTGCCCCGGGAAGCTGAGCGCGACCTGACCTTTCGCGCCCGCGACACGTTGGCGCGCATTTCCGGCACGGAACCGGTCGGGATGCGGACGGCAAGCTGGGATTTCTCGGTCAATACGCTCGACATCATCCGGGAGATGAAGCTGCTGTATGACAGCTCCCTGATGGCGGACGACGACCCTTACGAGCTGCTCGATCAGGGACAGCCGACCGGAATCATAGAGCTTCCCCCCGAATGGATCCGCGACGATGCGGTCTATTTCAACTTCCTGCGGTTTTCCGCGCTGCGCCCCTACACCCCGCCATCAGCCGTGGAGGAAATCTTTACCGCCGAGTTCGATGGGGCCTGGGATGAAAATGGGTTGTTCCTGCTGACGATGCACCCGCACTTCATCGGTCATCGTTCCCGCCTGCCGCTGCTGGAACGGCTGATCCGGCACATGAAGGCGAAGGGAAGCTGCTGGTTCGCGACCCACGCCCAGGTGGCGGAATGGTGCCGCGACAACGCATAGCGGCGGGTGGAGAATATCCTTCTCCTCCCTTTGCGGGATAGCGCCTGCACACATCTCTGGATGGGAGACGGATTTTCTCGGGCAATCGCCCGTCCTCTCCGTCCTACGGCATTCACACATCTCGGTAACGTAGAAAATCCTCCCCCTCCCCTTGCGGGATGGGGTCGGGGGGAGGGGTTCCGAGCCATATTCGTGCGAAATACCCCTCCCCCCAGCCCCCCCCCGCAAGGGGAGGGGGAGGATTTTCTCCCTT
>CAMBXJ010000180.1 GCA_945871455.1 Asaia bogorensis | reverse complement strand
ACCACGTGGAACAGGCCGAAATGGCGGATCAGGCGCGGGCTGAGATGCTGCAGAATGAAGCTCTCATCGCGATAATTGGCCCAGCAGTCGCGCAGCACGCCCATCGCATTGCCATTGCCGGCGATGTCGGGGAACCACTGCCGGTCTTCATCCGTGGGCTCGGTGCAGACCCGCTCGATATCCTGCATCATGGCAAAGCCAAGCGCGTAGGGGTTGATGCCGGAGTATCGGGGGTCGTTGAAGTCGGGCTGGAAGACGACGTTGGTGTGGGAACGGAGGAATTCGACCATCGCACCGTCGGTCAGCAGACCCTTTTCGTGCAGTCGGTTCATGATGCGGTAGTGCACATAGGTGGCACAGCCCTCGTTCATGACCTTGGTCTGTGACTGCGGGTAGAAATACTGCGCGATGATCCGAACAATACGCAGCAGTTCGCGCTGCCAGGGCGCCAGGCGCGGCGCTGTCTTTTCCAAAAAGTAAAGAATGTTCTCCTGCGGCAATTGCAGTAGCGCCCTGCGGCGTTCCTCGGTCGTGGGATCGGCGCGCGTGTTGGACTTGCCGGGGACGGTGCGCCACAGGTCGTTGAACACCTGCTCGTCGTGGATGCGCCGCTCGCGTTCGCGCTTTTCCTCCATTCGCAGATCGGTGGCGCGGTTGCGAGGATAGCGGTGCACGGCGTGCGACATCAGCGCATGGGCGGAATCGAGCAGGGTTTCGACCGCGGCCTCTCCATACCGCTCCTCACATTGCATCACGTAATCGCGGGCAAATTCCAGGTAATCCAGAATCCCGTCCGCATCGGTCCACTGCTTGAACAGGTAGTTGTTTTTGAAGAAATGGTTGTGCCCGAACGCCGCATGAGCAATGACCAGCGTCTGCATCATCGCCGTGTTCTCTTCCATGATATAGCTGATACATGGATTGGAGTTGATGACGATCTCGTAGGCCAGCCCCTGCATGCCGGCGCGATACATCGCCTCATTGCGGGCAAAATGCTTGCCGAAGGACCAGTGCTTGTAGAACAGCGGCATGCCGATCGAGGAATAGGCATCCAGCATCTGCTCGGTGCCGATGATCTCTATCTGGTTCGGATAGACATCCAGGCCCATTTCCTTGATGGCGATTTCCTCGATCGCCTCATGGCAACGCTGGATCGTGGAAAATTCCCAGTCGGCTCCCTCGAACAGCGGGCGTTCCACTCGCAGGGTGGTGCTCATGCGGATACCGCCTCCGATCCGACCTTCTTCGCGAATAATTCGCGGAACACAGAGTAGATTTCGCGCCGGTGGCCGACCTTGCGCATGGCCATCGGCGCGCCCGCCTTGATCAGAGCGCTGTAGGTTTGCCACAGATCACTGTCGCGGCGGATGAAGCCGGGCGGAAAATGCTCGGAATCGCGGCCGACCTCCAGATAGGCGTAATACTGGCACATCGGCAGGATCGATCCGGTCAACAAGGACGCGGTGCGGTCGTTGTCGCTGGCTGTGTTGTCGCCGTCCGATGCCTGGGCGGCGTAGATGTTCCAGGCATCCGGGTTGTAGCGTTCGGCTATGACCTGCTGCATTTCTTCCAACGCCGTGGATACGACCGTGCCGCCGGTTTCCGGGCTGTTGAAGAAGGTTTCCTCGTCAACCTCCGACGCCTGATGGGTGTGGCGGATGAAGACGACCTCGACGTTCTTGTAGCGGCGCCGCAGAAAGATATACAGCAGCACGTAGAAGCGTTTCGCCAGATCCTTCATGTGTTCCGTCATCGACCCGGACACATCCATCAGACAGAACATTACGGCCTGCGCGACCGGCTTCGGTGTCGCGTCGAAACGCTTGTAGCGCACGTCCAGCGGATCGATATACGGGATCAGCCCAACGCGCCGCATCTTGCGGGCCAGTTCTTCCTCCAGTTCCAACTTACGCGCGGCCTGGTCGGGATCGCCCGCCAACGCCGCGATTTCCTCGCGCAACCGGACCAACTCCTCCGGCCGCGGGCGTTTCAACGCGATCCGCCGCGACAGACTGTTTCGCACCGTTCGCATCAACGCGAGATTGGCCGGCGACCCGGTGACCGAGTAGCCGGCCCGATTCCAACTGACGGCGTCCGCACTGGCCACCCGGCGCTTGGCGAGGTCCGGCAGTTCCAGATCTTCCAGAAACAGATCGATGAACTCGTCACGCGACAGGGCGAAGCGGAAATCGTCCTCCCCCTCCCCGTCCGGGCTGCCCTCCGATCCGCCTCCCCCGCCGCCACCTTGCGGCCGAGGGATGGTGTCGCCCGCGATGTACTCCTTGTTGCCCGGCAGCAGATGGTCGCGGATGCCGCCGGTGGCGCCGCGGTGAAAGGATGGTTCGTGCACCCCCTTCGCCGGCAGCACGACTTCGCCGCCCTGATCGGCGTCCTTGATCCCCCGGCTCCCCGACGTCTCATGCACCGCTTTCTGAATCTGCGCTTTCGCTCGGCGCATGAACCGCTGCCGGTTTCCTAGACTTTTGCCACTTGGGTTAAGGCGGCGGTCGACGATATGCATGTTAGCCTTTCGCCTGCGCGGTTTCCGACGGGCTGCTCAGCCCGTCTGTTTCACCCGCATGTACCATTCCACAAGCCGCCTGACCTGCCGTTCCGTGTAACCACGCGACGTCATGCGCTCGACAAAATCGTTGTGCTTCTTTTCGGTGTCGCCGTCCTTTTTGGACCCGAAGCTGATCACCGGCAGCAGTTCTTCCACCTGGCTGAACATGCGCCGCTCGATCACTTCGCGGATTTTCTCGTAGCTGGTCCATGACGGGTTCTTGCCGTTGTTGTTCGCCCGCGCGCGGAGGCAGAACTTAACAACCTCGTTGCGGAAATCCTTCGGGTTGGCGATCCCGGCGGGCTTTTCGACCTTGGTCAGCTCCTGGTTCAGCAATTCGCGATTGAGCAACTGGCCGGTGTCGGGGTCCTTGAAGTCGATATCCTCGATCCACGCGTCGGCATAGGCGACATAGCGGTCGAACAGGTTCTGCCCGTAGTCGTGATAGGATTCCAGATACGCCTTCTGAATTTCATTGCCGATGAACTCGGCATAGCGCGGCGCCAGTTCGCTCTTGATGAACTCCAGATAGCGCTTTTCGGTTTCCTGCGGCATCTGATCGCGCCGGATCGACTGTTCCAGCACGTACATAAGATGCACCGGATCGGCGGCGACTTCCGTGGTGTCGTGGTTGAAGGTCGCGGCCAACACCTTGAAGGCGAAGCGTGTGGACGCGCCGTCCATACCTTCCTCGACACCCGCCGTGTCCTTGTATTCCTGCAGGCTGCGGGCGCGCGGATCGGTCTCTTTCAGGCTTTCGCCGTCATAGACCCGCATCTTGGAGAACGTGGTCGAATTTTCGTGCTTTTTCAGGCGAGAGAGGACCGAGAACCGGGCCAGCATCTCCAACGTCGCCGGCGCGCAGGACGCCTCGCTGAGTTCGGAGCGGCTGACGAGTTTCTCATAGATTTTCTGCTCTTCGGTCACGCGCAGGCAGTACGGCACCTTGATGACGTAAATGCGGTCGATGAAGGCTTCGTTGTTCTTGTTGTTCTTGAAAGTCTGCCACTCCGATTCGTTGGAGTGCGCCATGATGATCCCGGTAAACGGGATGGCGCCGATATTTTCGGTGCCGATATAGTTATTTTCCTGCGTTGCCGTCAGCAACGGGTGCAACATCTTGATCGGCGCCTTGAACATCTCGACGAATTCGAGCATGCCCTGGTTGGCGCGGTTCAAACCGCCGGAGTAGCTGTAGGCGTCGGGATCGTTCTGCGCATGCATTTCCAGCTTGCGGATATCGACCTTGCCGACCAGGGACGAAATATCCTGGTTGTTCTCGTCCCCAGGCTCGGTCTTGGCGATGCCAATCTGGCGCAGCCGCGACGGCATCATCTTCAGGACGCGGAAGCGGGAAATATCACCCTCGAACTCGTCCAGCCGCTTCAGGCACCAGGGGCTCATGAGGCCGGTCAGGCGGCGGGTCGGAATGCCATAGCGTTCCGCCAGCATTGGTCCCATCCGCTCCGGATCGAACAGGCCGAGGGGGGATTCGAAGACCGGGCTGATGTCGTCGCCGGCTTTCAGGACGTAGATGGGACGGGCTTCCATCAGCGCCTTCAGGCGTTCGGCCAAGGACGATTTGCCGCCCCCGACCGGCCCCAGCAGATACATGATCTGCTTGCGTTCTTCGAGGCCCTGGGCCGCGTGGCGGAGGAAGCCGACGATTCGCTCGATCGTCTCTTCCATGCCGTAAAATTCGTCGAACGCGGGATATCGTCGGATGGTCCGATTCATGAAGATGCGGCCGAGGCGGGCATCTTTCGAGGTGTCAACCATCTCGGGCTCACCGATCGCGGCAAGCAGTCGCTCGGTCGCGGTGGCGTAGACCAGGGGATCGTCGCGGCAGGCATCCAAATAGGCCGCGAGCGTCATCTCGGTTTCGCGATGGGCCTCGAAACCACGAGCGTAAAGGGCGAAAATATCATCGACCGCGGGCATCGGCCGCTCCATTGGTAAGGGTTATAGAACGCCTCCCCATGCAAGACGAGCACAAGGATAGCGTATGCAGGGCACGGCACGTGAAGCTTTTTTTGCCGATTCGCGAAAATGTTCCGCGACGTGGCAAAAACTCTTCGATCATGACAGTTTTCCTTGCCAGGATACTTGATCCAGGAAAGCACGCGGCGAAATCGACTTCCAATCGGTACGATCGATCGCAAGAACCCCCGACACTCGCCTTGCGTGCACTTGGGGGCGAACGTCCATCCAAGGTGCCGCTCGCAAGGGTGACAGCCGGACGCGGTGGTTCCCCGCCCCAGCATGCACCGGTATGACTCCTCCATATAAGGAGGCTCTCTCACGCCGTTCAAGTAGAATCCACGCGCTGGCGAGAGTGACGCTCTGGGTCGCGGCACCTCGCGACCGTGTCAACTGTCGGGAAAACGGTCCGCTCATGCGGGTCTCGGCGAAAAGGTGCATCTTGCGCCCCCCGATACCGTGGCCCGACCATGATGGCTGGGCTGCCTCTGCACAACCTACAGTGGTATCGTTAATAAGTGGTTAACGGCAGCAGATCGTCACCCCCAGTCGCCAGATTTTATGTAGTAAGACACATCCGGCACGGAAAATGGTGAGAAAACGACATGTGGTCGCCCAATGTGCATCCCCTGCCGAATACGGCGGCATCTGCACGCCCGGACTGGCGCATTACGGGTCGTTTACGTGCCCGTTCGAGTTCCCCACGCCCCCTTCACGCGATCTCGCCAGGCGCGCAAGGACCGCGTCTTCCACCGACTCGGCCGGGGAGCGTGGTGCACCGATTCTGATCAGGCGAATCGTCTCCCGCATCTGCCGATAGTGGTTTGTGCAAGCTGTGCAGCACATCAGATGCATCCGCGCGGACACCCAGGTCCGGAGCGGCAGCGTGCCTTCCTGGTAGTCCGTCACCAGATCGGACATGGTAGAGCAAGTCGGAATCGGGCGACCTCCGGAACGCTTATGGCGGGGTTACAGACAAGCAATATGACACCGGCGATCAGAATGCGTTACAACCCATTCATCCGGGCGCGAAAATAAAGGTATCGGCGCATGCGCCAGACGGAATTCGATGATCCGGCCTTCCTGGCGCGTCTCCGCCAGGGCGATCAGGCGGCCTACCGCCTGCTGATCCGCCGTTTCCATGTCTCCCTGACCAGCGTCGCCGCGTCCATCATCGGCAGCCGAGCGCAGGCGGAGGAAGTGGTGCAGGACGCGTGGCTGGCTGTGTTTTCGGGTATTGACCGGTTTGAGGGGCGGTCCAGCCTGACCACCTGGATCTTCAGCATCGTTCTAAACCGGGCTCGCACCCGAATCGGCCGGGAAAAGCGCCTCGTCGGACTACCCTCGATCCTGGACGGCAGCGCCCCGGGCGAGCGGGCGGTGCCCGCAACCTCGTTCAAGCCCGACGGACATTGGGTGGAGGCGCCGCGCCTGTGGGACGAAATCAGCCCGGAACGCATCGTCGGCGGCCGACAATTATGGGACCACGTGCAGGACCTGATAGAGCGCCTGCCTACCGGCCAGCGCGCCGTGATCATCCTGCGCGATATGGAGCAGCGGGACCCGGAGGAGATCTGTCAGCTTCTGGCAATCAGCGCCGAAAACCAACGGGTCCTCCTGCATCGCGCCCGGGCTCGGCTGCGTCAGGCGATCGACGAACTGACCGCGGGGCCGAAGGCTGCCGGATCCGGCGCCACCGCCAAACCCACGACTGGCCGCCGGCGTGGGTCCGCGACGGGCGCTCCACGCATCGCGACGATGAACGGGGCATTGATCTGGGCATTCGGCCCCGGCGTCGCCGCATGGCACTCGACTCTGCCCAGGTTCATGCGTGAACTGGACAGGATCGGCGCCTCCCTAAGGGCTTGTTCGGTAACAACCGAGTCGGCTGGAGCGACGGACCGGCCTATCCCCGTCATGGTCGGCGAAGGCCGGCCATCCACGACTTTCGGTGCCGGTCGAGAGAGAGTCGTGGATGGCGGGCCTCCGCCCACCATGACGGGGTTGGACGTCCGTGCCCCGGGTGGAGCCGTTATTTCCGGACGAATCCTATGCGAGTCGATCGGCTTCAAACCGCCATCCGCGATGGCAGCAGGCCAAACTGCCGCATTCTAGCGATGCCTTCGTTGCGGTAGGATACCAGGATGAAGACCGAGCACAGCCACACCAGACAGGCCTGTTTGAACAACTGCCCGCCGTCATTATAGGGATCGATCCCCAACGGGCTGACAACATGGAAGAAGATGGCGCCCGACATGATGCCCAACGCGAACAGGGCACCATACATCCGGGTGGCCGGGATCAGGACAAGGACGGACGCGATGATCTCGGCAATCGCGACGGACAGACGGAACGGCTTTTCGTAGCCATGCAGATACAGCCAGTCCGATATCGTGGTGAACAGTTCAACCGAACCCGGATTGCCGGTGAGCTTGTACTGCTCATACCACAACAGGATGCCGGCGATGACGAAAGCGGCCGGCCAGGTCAAAAGGCGATGGATTCGGTCCATGATCGGGTCTCCATTCTGTGAAGCGACTGCCGATCAGACACACGAGGCCATCCCGCGTTACAGGGTCCAGGCGGCATTGCGACGGAACCCGCGGCGCCGCTTCGCCACCGTCATTGCCGGACTTGATCGCGCAACCCGATCCCCGCCGCTGAAGCGCGGCCATGACGGAATGGTGCAATGAGGGGGGCCGAGCGAGGTTCGGAATTGCCGGATCTGCCGGCTGTTACATTCCGCTCGGCGTGATCATGCTCTAATATCAGCCGATGCAAGCCTCATTGATTGTCCCCGCACCGTTCGACATCGTCTCTGGCGGTTACGGCTACGACCGCCGAATCGTCGCCGGACTGCGCGACGCCGCTCACACCGTGGATGTGATCGCGCTGCCCGGCACCTACCCGATCGCCGACGAGACCGCGTTGGACTCGGCTTGCCAGGCCTGGGATCGCATCGGCTCCGAAACGCGTCCGATCATCGACGGTCTGGCCCTGCCCGCGTTTGCCGACCTGCATGATGCCTTGGCGTCACGGGGCGCGACCGGGCTTATCCACCACCCGACATCCCTGGAAACCGGGATCGACGATGCCACCCGCGCGACGCTTTTCGCCACGGAGAAGCGCCTGTTCAATTGCCTGACCCGCCTGATCGTCACCAGTGAAACAACCGCCGAGACCCTGGTTGCCGAATTTGGCATCCCGCGGGAGCGTGTGCATGTCGTCGTGCCCGGCACCGACGATGCGTCCCGCTGCCCGGGCTCGGGCGGACCGACCTGTCGGATCCTGTCGATCGGCACCCTGATCTCTCGCAAGGGCCACGATCTGTTGCTGCGTGCCCTGGCCCGCCTGTTCGACCTGGACTGGCATCTGACGATTGTCGGCTCGCCCCTGCGCGACCCCGTCCACGCGCACGGGCTATTGGCCCTGGCGGACGAACTCAACATCGGCCAGCGCGTCACCTTTGCCGGCGAAGTGGTGAACGGCGCGCTGGAGGCGCTGTGGCGGAAGACCGACCTGTTCGCGCTGGCCACCCATTATGAAGGCTACGGCATGGCGATCGCCGAGGCGCTGAAGCGCGGCATACCGGTGGCCGTGACCGCCGGCGGCGCGGCCGGATCGCTGGTCGTGCC
>CAMBXJ010000179.1 GCA_945871455.1 Asaia bogorensis | reverse complement strand
CACACCGCCGCAACCCGGATGCTCGGCCAGGGCTTGGCGCGCGCCGGGATCCGCCTGGTCTACGGCGCCGGCCGGGTTGGGCTGATGGGAGTCCTGGCCGATTCGGTCCTGGAAGCGGGTGGGGCGGTCCTGGGCGTCATTCCCGAGTTTCTGAAACGCTGGGAGGTCGCACATGAAGGTGTCGATATGATCGTCACCGATAGCATGCACGACCGGAAGCGGCGCATGTTCGAGGAATCCGACGCTTTCCTGTCCATGCCCGGAGGCATCGGCACCCTGGACGAAACGATCGAGATCATCTCCTGGCGCCAACTGCGGCTGCACGAGAAGCCGATTCTGATCTGCGATGTCGACGGATCGGCGGCGCCGCTGGCGTCCATCCTTCAGGCCGCGATTACCAGCGGGTTCGCGGCTCCGGAAACCCGCTTGTATTATGAATTCATCTCCGGCGTCCCGGCCGTGCTGAACCGGTTGGTCGACCTTCGCCCGCGGCCGGCTGGGCCAGCCGAGAAACTTTAGGTGGTTCAGACCCGGCTGACGAACCCGATCGGCTTGCCATGATAGACGCGATCGACCGATAGCATCCCTCCCCCACCGTCACTGGCGGGCTTGATCCCGGAACCGGCCCCCAGCAGTTGAAGCGAGGGTTGCCAGGTCAAGCCCGGCAACGACAGCAAGGGGAGGTGGGGAGGGACGAGGTCGGGCCGGCGCACCACCAACCCAACGCTCTACCAGCCCAATCGTGGTCCGCTGGGATTACGCCGCAGTCAGGGTCGGCCAGAGTTCATCGGCACCGATCCCGCAGAAATAGCTCCCCACCTTCGCGGCCCATTCGGGATCGGCCCCGAACTCCTCCCGCCATGACCACAGCCGTCGTGTGGACAGTTGCAGCGCGTATTCCTTGGTAAAGCCAATCGCGCCATGCGCCTGGTGGGCGATTTCGCAGGCGAGCGTAGCGGCTTCCCCCACCCGCGTCTTGGCCATGGCGATCAGGAACTCCTGCCGCTCCTGGTCCTTCGACAAGGACATGATGCCCATGTTGGCAGCGGCCACCGCCGCGGCGGTCTGTGTGGCCAGCACCGCCAGGTTCTGCTGCACCGCCTGGAACTTGGAAATCGGTCGGTTGAACTGCACCCTTTGCTGGGCATAGGTACACGACAGATCCAGCGAGTTCTCGATCGCGCCAGACATCATGGTCGCGCGGGCCAAGGCGCCACGCAGATACAGGCCGGCACGCGACACGCCCGCGCCCAGAGGGCGGACATTGTCCGCCTCCAGCCGCATATTGTTGAAGGTCAGGGTATCGCGGGCCTCATTGGCGATGTTCTTGCCGGGAGTGACCTCGGCGCCGGCGGTGCCTTCCAGGGCCACAGCCATTTCGCTGTCGGGGCCATCCGCGATCAGAATGATGCGTTGGGCGTTGGTGGCATAGGGCAACCGGCTGGCGGTCCCGTTCAGCCGCCAGCCATTGCCGTCCCGCTCCACCGTCAGCACGTCGGACGCGCGCACCGGCCCCACCGTCATCGGCCCATCGACCGTGTCCAGGCCCGCGCTGGCGGCGACCCAGCCGGCCAGCATGGTTTCCGCCAACGGGATCGGCGCCGAGAAACGACCCGCCACCCGCAGCACGTAGAACAGGTCCTCCCATTCCGCATCGGCGCCACCGGCCGATTCCGGCAGCGCCGCCAGCGGCACGCCGGTTTCCGCCACCGCCTGCCACAAATCGGCGGCAAACGTGCCGGTTTCAGCGGCGTCGGCCGCCTGCTTGGTGGCTTTGTCCTCGAACAGCCGCCCCATGGTTTCGAGCAGCATCCGGGTTTCGTCGCGAATAGCCATGATGCGTCTCCTTACCGAAGGCCAAGACCGCGGGCGATGATGCCGCGCAGGATCTCGCGCGTGCCGCCCTGGATGGAAAACCGCGGCGCGTTCATCGTGCTGCGCGCGATCATCGAGGCGTAGAGATCGGCCGCCTCCAGTTCCGGTTCCGTCTGGAACAACTGGCGTGCCACGACCGGGATGTCCTGCTCGTAACGCGTGCCCAGGTCCTTCACGACGGCGGCTTCGTTGTTCGGGTTTTCGCCTTCCTGCAGCATCCCGGCGATCGACACCGACATGTTGCGCAAGGTGCCGAGTTGCGAAATCAGCTTTCCCAAAGCCGCCGCGGTCGCCTTGTCCGGCGACGGCCCGGCCATCCGGACCATCTCCCGCAGCATCTGGAACAGCACCAGGAACCGATCGGGCGCGCTGCGTTCAAAGGCAAGCTCCCCGGTCACCTGGTTCCAGCCATTGCCTTCCTTGCCCAACAGCCGGTTATCCGGGATGAAGACATCAGTGAGAAAAATTTCGTTGAAGTGGTGTTCACCGAGCAGATTGATCACCGGGCGGATATCGATTCCGGGCGCTTTCAGGTCGAGCAGGAATTGCGTTCCACCCGCGTGCCGATCGACATCCTGCTGGCCTTCCTGCTCCATCTTGCAGAACAGGATCGCGTAATCGGCGCGATGCGCGCCTGAGGTCCACAGCTTGGACCCGTTGATCTTATAGCCGCCATCGACCTTCACCGCGCGGGTGCGGGTGCCGGCAAGGTCGGAACCGGAGTTCGGCTCGCTCATGCCGATGCAGAAGGTCAGTTCGCCGGCGGCGAGTTTCGGCACGAAGGTCTGCTTCTGCTCTTCGGTGCCATAGCGCAGGATGGACGGACCGCTCTGGCGGTCGCCGGTGTAGTGCGCGGACAACGGCGCGCCGGCCACCAGCATTTCCTCGATGATGACGTATCGCTCGAACGCGCTGCGTTCATGGCCGCCATACTGTTTCGGCCACGTCATCCCGATCCAACCCTTCTTCCCCATCGCTCGGCTGAAGTCGCGGTTGAATTCGCCCTTGGAGAATCCCATCAGGTGTTCGTGTTCCTTGATGAATTCCCGTACTTCCATCCGAAGCGTTTGTGCCTCGGGCGGCAGTTCGACCGGATCGAACCGGAACATCGGTGTCGCCATTGTCGTTTCCCCCTACCAGTTCGTATTGAAGCCCGCGAAATCGTGCGGGATCCGTTGGATGTCGCTGACGAGTTCTTTCGCCAGCCCCGCCGGCGTATCTGCTGGAAAATGGATGTCGATCGAGTCGGCCACACCGCCGAACCGTTCCTCTATGGCGCGTGGCAGTTCCGAAAACGTGCCGCAGGCCGCGAAGATGCGTACCACGTCATCCGGGATTTCCGCGGCCATGTCGTTCCACCGCCCCTCGACCGACATGCGGTGCAGTTTCAGACCCAGATCGCGCAGCCCATGCAGGTCCAGGATCGGCAGATAGGTCCTGGTCGAGCCATAAAAGCCAATCCGGCGCCGAGCCTTGTCCATCTCGGCCGCCACCGTTGCCTGGTCCGGGCCGGTGCAGACAAACCCGCCGCCGTGCACGTCGAAATTGGCGCGGTCGCGTCCGCTGCGCCGCATGCCTTCCAGCATTTGCGGCATGCAGACCTGCTCCAGGTAAAGCCGCGAGCAGATCGGATGCAGCCGAACCCCGTCCGCCACCTGGCCGGCAACCCGCAGCATGCCTTCGCCCACCGCGGCGATCGTGACCGGGATCATCGGCAGCCCCGTCGGCTCCGGCGAGAAATCCGGGGTCATCAGGGACAGCTTGTAGTGCGGGCTGTCGAACGCGAGCTTTCCACCGGTTTCCCAGGCACGCCAGATTGCCCGCAAGGCCAGGATATAGTCGCGCATGCGGGGCGCCGGGGCGGTCCAGGGAATGCCGAAGCGACGCTCGTTATGGCCTTTCACCTGGCTGCCAAGACCCAGCACGAAGCGCCCGCCGGAGTTGGCGTGCAGGTCCCACGCCTGACTGGCCAGCACCGTCGGGCTGCGTGGGAAGGCCACCGCGACGGACGGCGTCAGTTCCACCCGCTCGGTCGCCAGGGCCGCGAAGGCCAGCGGGGCGAACACGTCATGGCCAAGCTCGACCGTCATGACGGCATCGAACCCGGCGGCCTCGGCCGAGCGGGCGGCGTGGGCGGCATCGCGCCAGTGACGGAGCGGGAGGATGGTGAAGACGCGCATGGCTGATTCCCTTTCGCCTATACCATCGTCAGCCCGCCCGAGACGCTGATCGTCTGGCCGGTCATGTAGGCGGCGTCGTCGGACAGCAGGAACGCGATCATGCCGGCATAGTCGTTCGGCTGACCGATGCGCTTCAGCGGAATCGCCCGCGCCATCGCCTCTCCGATCTTGTTGCCGGCGGGCGAGGATGCCTGGAAATTATCGAACAGAGGCGTGTCGGTGGGGCCTGGGCACAGCACGTTGAGCGTCACGCCCTTGCGGGCCAGTTCACGGGCCAGTGTCTTGGTAAAAGCGATGATGCCGCCCTTGCAGGCCGCATAGACGGACTCGCCCGACGATCCGACCCTTCCGGCGTCGGACGATACGTTCACCACACGTCCGAAGCCGCGTGCCGCCATGCCGCGCGCCACCACATGGTGCATGACAAGCGGTCCGCGCAGATTGATCCGGATCACCTTGTCCCAGAACGGTTCATCGGTATCGAGGAAGTTGATCGGCACGTCCCAGCCAGCGACATTGGCCAGGCCCTCGGTCGGGCCGCGGTCGCGTTCGAATTCCTCCATCGCCTGGGTCACCTGATCCCGGTCGGCGATATCGACCTTGTACGCACTGACCCGACCGGCCGGGCACAGCGCGACGGTTTCCCGTGCACCGTCCAGGTTCAGGTCGAAAATCCCGACCACGCACCCTTCTTCGGCCAGCCGCACCGTGGCGGCGCGACCGATTCCGCTGGCGCCGCCGGTCAGGATGATTCGTCGATCAGGCAATCCGCGCATGGCCGATCAGCCCCTCGCCAACCGGCGCTGGACGAATTCCAGACGGTCCTGACCCCAGAATATCTCGTCACCGATCACATAGCTGGGGGCGCCGAACACGCCACGGTCGAGCGCGGCCTTGCTATCCGTGGCCCGCATTTCGGCCCATTTCGGATCGTCCGCGAACGGCATCACCTTGTCCGGGTCCAGGCCGGCTTCGCGGATCAGGCCGATCAGCGTGTCCGTGTCGCCGGTGTTCTTTTCCTGCTGCCAGACCGCTTTCAGCACCAGATGCGCCAGGCGGATCGCCGGCTGATCCCCCATGGTTTCCCGCAGTCCGATGACGCAACTCGAAGCCGGCCCCTCGGGTGACGGGAAGTGCTTGGGCTGGATGTTGATCGGGATGCCCAAGTGGTCGCGCCAGCGCCGCAGTTCCTGCAACCGGTAGGCTTGGCGTTGCGGCGCGCGCTTCGGCAGCGGCAGACCACCGGAGGCCGGGAAAATGGTGCCGAAATCGACCGGCCAGATGCGCATGGTGGCGCCAGCGGCCATGGCCATTGCCTCAATCCGGGCCGCGCCCAGATGCGTCCACGGCGAATTGAGCGACGCGTAGTAGTCGATATGCAGGGCCATGTTGTTCCTCTCTCGGTCGGGCGTGATCCTGATGGAGGCGGACGATCTGGGCAAGGGCGCCGGAAAGCGAGGGGCTGTCGCGGTGGCGATAATCTGACCGACGGCGGTACCCAATCATTGAAGTAGGCTGCTTCGGGGGACGCATGCCGCGCTTCCCTGGTGACGCCCATGGGTGTCGCTTGACACCCTTTCGGGCCGCCATCAGCATTGATCCAATGGGCAAAGGGACACGGCCATGGCGCAACTGAATCTCGAGGTCCGCCGCATCGCCGGCGCCCTGGGAGCGGAAATCCACGGCATCGATCTGGCGGCACCGCAGGCGGGATCCACAATTGCCTCGATCCGTTCGTTGCTGCTGGAACACGGCGTGATCTTCTTTCGCGACCAGCGGTTGGATGAGGCCGGGCTGAAAGCCTTCGCCGGCCAGTTCGGCACGTTTTTTCGCCACCCCTATTTTCTGTCGGAAGGCGATCCGGATGTGATCGTCATCCGCCGCGCGCCGGGCGACACGCGGATCGTGGGGGAGGGCTGGCATTCCGACACGCCGGCAGTTGCCGCGCCGCCCATGGCGTCTCTGCTGTACGGAGAGGAGATACCGCCCTACGGTGGGGACACGCTGTTTGCCAATCAGTATCTGGCCTATGAGACGCTGTCGCCCGCGATGCAGCACATGCTGGAAGGGGTTCGGGCCGTCTACAGCGACACGCGGTTCGCCGGTTCCGCCGTTGGGCGCAACGCGCAAAGCGCGACCAAATCGCGGGAGGACACGGGATTCCACCATTCGGAGGGTGTGCACCCGGTCGTGCGCACGCACCCGGAAACCGGCCGCAAGGCACTCTATATCGTCCGCCCGCTGATGTTGCATTTCGATGGGATGAGCGTGGCCGAAAGCGACGGTCTGGCCGATTACCTGTATGAGCACAGTCACCGGCCGGAATTCACCTGTCGGTTCCGTTGGGAAACCGGGTCCCTGGCGTTCTGGGACAACCGCTGCGCGCAGCACGCCGCGTTGAACGACACGGGCCCGTTCCACCGGGTGATGCGACGCGTGCAACTGGCCGGGGATCCGCCCGCCTAGCGTCCGACCAGCGCGGCGGCGCGCCGGCTCCCCAACCGATGCCGCGTTCCCCCAGGACCGTGATCCCCCACACGCAACGCATGTTCGGTTTGCCGCGGCCGATCCGTTCGTCTCGTCCGGTGCATTTGCGGTAGGCCGGCACCCATGCTGAAATACGCGTCGTCCCACGTGACGGACCATAATTGAAAGGAAACGCCATGAACATGAGCGGAAAGGCCGGAATCGTGACAGGTGCCGGCCGCGGGATCGGTCGCGCGGTCGCGATGTTGCTGGCGAAAGAGGGCGCCAGCGTTATCGTCAACGATCCGGGTTTCGGGCGTGGTGGCGAGGAAACTGAAGAGAAGCCCGCGGACGCGGTGGTCGCCGAAATCGAAGGATTGCAAGGCCGAGCAAGCGCGAATTATTCCTCGGTGTCGGATTATGCGGACGCGGGGCGGATGGTCGCGCAGTGCGTCGACACCTATGGGAAGATCGATTTCGTGGTCAATGTCGCGGGCATGCTGCGGGAGCGCATGATCTGGAACATGACCGAGGACGATTTCGACCAGGTGGTGTCCGTCCATCTGAAGGGGCATTGGAACATGTGCCACCATGCCATCAAGGTGATGCGTGGCGCGCGCTATGGCCGGATCGTGAATTTCTCGTCCGATGCGTTCAAGGGATCGGTTGGTCAGTGCAACTATGCCGCGGCGAAGGCGGGCATCATCGGCCTGACCCGCTCGATTGCGCGGGAAGCCGGCCGTTACGGCATCACCGCCAATGCAATGTGCCCGATGGCGGCGACCCGTATGACCGTGAACGACGGCGTGATCGCCGGCTGGAAGCGCCGGGTGGAGCGTGGCCTGCTGACCCAGGCGCAGTATGAATCGCGCATGGCGATGCCCGGGCCGGAATTCGTCGCACCGATGGTCGCCTATCTCTGCACCGAGGAATCCCGCGATGTGAACGGCCAGTTGTTCCACGCGGAACGGTCGATGATCCATACCTATCAATATGGGGAAGAAGCGAAGGCCATCTACAAATACACCGACGGCGGCATGTTCTCGGTCAACGAACTGATCGAGACGGTGCCGGCGTCGCTGATGGCCGGTATTCCCAACGTGGCCCCGCCAGACGAGGGGTAAGGCAAGCCTCGGGGCTCCGCCCCGGACCCCGCGAGGGGCTTTGCCCCCCAATGGACCCTTGGGACCCCCACCAAGGCTGGGCCTTGGATGCCGTTTATTGGCTCAGGGGGGAAAAGGGTGCAAACCGTGTCGTATCAACGTCCGTGTCGACCCCCCTTCCCCCCTGACCCCATGGATCGCGGTCCAGGGGCCGCGCCCCTGGTGGGTTCGAAGGGCAAAGCCCTCGCGGGGTTTGGGGCAGAGCCTCAACGCTTTCTACCCTACGCCGCCTCCGCCATGGTCGACCGCAGGCCCGCGACCGTGGTCCGGTGCATGTCCCGCGGCTCGCTCGCGTTGAACGGGCGGGATCGGTGCATGGTCGCCTGGTTGTCCCAAACCACCAGGTCGAACACCTTCCATTGATGGGAATAGACGAATGTCCGCTGCGTCGCGTGTTCGATCAGATCGCGCAGGAAGGCGCGGGCCTCCGGGACCGGCCATCCGACAATCGTTCCAGCATGCGACGCAAGATAGAGCGACTTGCGCCCCGTCGACGGATGCCGCCG
>CAMBXJ010000178.1 GCA_945871455.1 Asaia bogorensis | reverse complement strand
TCCGGCATGAGCACCGATACGCTGCTGCGCGTAACCAATCTGCGCAAGCACTACCCGTTCACCAAGGGGATTCTGTTTGCCAGGACCGTTGGCCATGTGAAGGCGGTCGACGACATTTCCTTTACCATCGCGGCTGGCCAAACCCTGGGCCTGGTCGGCGAATCGGGCTGCGGCAAAACCACCACGTCGAAACTTGTATTGAACCTGGAGGAGCCGACCAGCGGGCAGATCCTGCTGCAAGGCAAGCCGATCCATGGCTTGCAGGGCGATGCATTGCGGGAATACCGCTCTCTGGTGCAGGCGGTGTTCCAGGATCCGTGGTCATCGCTGAACCCACGCATGACGGTGGGCAAGATCATCGGCGAGTCCCTGGTCGTGACCAAATGGGGCAGTGCCGCGGCGATCGAAGGCCGGGTCCGGGAATTGCTGCTGAGCGTCGGGCTGCGGGCCGAACAGGTGATGCAGTATCCGCATGAATTCAGCGGCGGGCAGCGTCAGAGGATCGCGTTGGCCAGTGCGCTGGCATCGCAACCGAAGCTGATCGTGCTGGACGAGCCGGTCTCGGCGTTGGATGTGTCGATCCGGGCGCAGATGATGAACCTGCTGAAAGATGTCCAGGCACGCGACAACGTGGCCTATCTGCTTGTCGCGCATGATCTGGCTTCGGTGCGCTATATGGCCGACCAGACGATCGTTATGTATTTGGGCAAGATTGTCGAATACGCGCCGACCCGGACCTTGTTCGACGATGTCCAGCACCCCTACACGAAGGCGCTGTTCTCCGCCGTTCTGTCGGCGCATCCGGGGCAGCAGGCCGATGAGATCGTGCTGTCCGGGGAGGTACCGTCGCCGCTGAACCCGCCCGGAGGCTGCCGGTTCCACACGCGCTGCCCGTTCGCGATGCCGCGCTGCTCCCAGGACGAGCCGGTGTTGCGGGAAACCGGGCCGGCGCATCTTGTGGCGTGCCATCTGTATGATCAGGGTTGAGGTGGCTGGCCGGGTCTGATCAGGCCGCTCATCGTGGCGCTGTGAACAACCGATCCCGGTCCCGGGGTGGACCGCTGACAGGAAGGAGTCACGCTATGACGCAGTTACGTGGTCCGCTCGACGGGGTAAAGGTCGTCGCCTGTTCCACCGCGCAGGCTGGCACGGTGCCTTACATGCTGATGGCCGATCTCGGCGCTGAAGTCATCAAGATCGAGGTGCCGAATGGGGGCGACAATTCGCGCACCTCTGGCATGTACCCGGGACTGCCGAGCACGTATTTTGAAACGAATAATCGTGGGGTGAAGAGTGTCACGCTGAATATGAAATCGCCCGAGGCGCGGGAGATTTTGCACCGTCTGGTCCAGCGGGCCGATATTTTCGGCCAGAATTTTCGCCCCGGTGCCGCGGAGAAGAACGGCTTTGGCTATGAGGACCTGAAGAAGGTCAACCCGAAACTGGTCTACATGTCGATCTCCGGTTATGGGCCGAACGGGCCGCATGCCGACCTGCCGGGCACGGATTCCATGGCCCAGGCGCTCGGTGGGATCGCCGAGGCCTATTCGTCGCCCGGCCAACCGATGCGGACCGGGATCGTCTCGGTGGCCGACGAGACCTGCGCGATCCTGGCGTTTGGCGGCATGTTGGCGGCGTTGCATTGCGCACGCACGCATGGGGTTGGGCAGAAGGTCGATTGCTCCCTGCTGGGTGGACAGATCCGGCTGATGGGCTGGACGCTGACCACGGCCATGTGGCGCAACCGCGACCCGGTGACGGGGCAGGCCCGGATCACCGGCACGCCGGACCGCCCTGGTCTGAGCGCCAGCTTCAACGACGGTAACGGCAAGCCATTGGTCTTTCAGTTGAATGGCGCCGCCAAGTGGAAGGAGGCGATGACCGCGCTGGGTTTCTACGAACGGCTGGAGCAGGCCGGATTCGGCAACCTGGGTGTCGCCATGGAATCGGACGAAAAACGAGAAGCGCTGTTGCGCGTTCTGGACGGATTGTTCGCGACCGGCCCGCGCGACCGCTGGGTGGAAGCTCTGCGCGGCGCCGACATCGTCTCGGCCCCAATCAACACACTGCTGGAGGCGTCGAACGATCCCGATGTCCTGGCCAACGGCTACATCACCGAGGTCGAGTATCCCAAACATGGCAAGAAGCTGAAAGTGCACGGCTCGCCGTGGCAGTTCTCGGAAACGCCGGCGCGGGTTGGGATCGCGCCGGAGTTGGGCGAACACAACGAAGCGGTGCTGACCGAGGTCGGCTATTCGCCGGAGGAGATCGAGGGGTTTCGGGGGCGGAAGGTGATCTGAGGCACAACGGAGCGACGCGCGGCAACAATGGCTCGGTCTGGTGTGTGGACAGCCTACACCGCCATGGCCCGCGCAGGCAGGGCATCCACGACTTTGCAGAGATCAACACTGCAAGCCATGGATGGGGGTCCGAACCTGCCCTGACGCAGACAGAACCGTGCTCCACATCAAATGGGGCGTCTATGTTTGCCCGTCACCTTATTCGGTGGTTGGGTGCCGGCGGGCCACCAAACGGGATGCCAAAAAAGATATCGCCACCAGAACGACCACCGCGGCGGCCAGCAGGCGCCATGCGCCGGTGCCCATCATTGCCCCAACGTCAGGCGGCAACAGCGATATGACCAGCGGCGCGACCTCGATCCAACCACGCCAGATCATTTCAAGCGACACGTAGACGATGACAGCGAGTCCGACGAACCCAATCCAACGATGCTGCTGAAGCAGGCGGGCAATATAGGCCGCCGCGATCGCCATCAGGGCAATTGATAGGGCGAGGCCGAATATCAGCACCCAAGGGTGTTCCCGGGCCGCGCCGCCGACCGCGAGGACATTGTCCAAAGACATCGACAGATCGGCCACGAGGATCTGCCAGGCCGCTTGTCTGAAGGTCTTGCGCGGTGCCGGCGCGCCGGGCAGATCGGGATGGTCGGCGTTCGTATCGCCTTCCAGCGCGTTGGCGGCATCGTCTTCCGCATGGCTGCTGTGATGCAGCTCCCGCCACATCTTCCAACTGACCCATAGCAGCAACACACCACCGGCCAGCAGCAGTCCGACAATCGCCAACAACTGCGTTGTCAGCATCGCCAGCACGATGCGCAACACTGTCGCCGCCGCGATGCCAACGGCAATCACCTTGCCGCGCTGGTCCGCCGGCAGTCCGGCGGCTGCCAGGCCGATGACGATGGCATTGTCCCCGGCCAGGACCAGGTCGATCATGATGACCTGGAAAAGGGCCGAAAATACGGAGGCGGACAGGAGTTCCTCAAACATGGCAGGTCCCTTGGTCGGTCACATGAACGGGCGCTGGCTCGCCATCGGAGGACGGGGCGAACCGGTTGGAATGGGATCGTCGTTAATGGTCCCGCCGTGCGTCCGTCGTCTTGGCGGTGCATAGGGGGTGGGTGTCATTGCGGATGACCTGTCACGCCGGACGATGATGCACCCAGGCATGACCGGTTTGTCCACCGGCGGTCGAGGTCGTTGCCTCAGGAACCCTGATGGTTCGAGTCCCGTGGGTGGGTTACGTTGCCGATCGAAGTCTGTCAAATCGGTCTCGGTCGGATCTGATTTTCATGCCGCTCGGCTAGCTAACCGAGATTGGCAACCACCGCGTCAAGATCGGCTGCAACCGACACGACAACGCCTGTCACGGATAGTACGCCGGCCAACAGCCAACCCTTCTCGTTCGTGCCGGTTGGCTGCGCCGGGTTGCGATCACGGATACGGACGAGGCGCCATACAGTCCCACCGCGACTGCTGGCAGGATAAGTACGACCGGCAGGCATGCCGTGGCCACAACGGTAATCGCCAGCGCCATCGCGGAGAGCCACACCACACCATCGCCCGTCCGCGACCCTTCCGGCATGCGTTGGCGGGAATAGGTGCCGCCTTCAAAGTTCATAAGCCTTTGCTCCCGAGAAAATGCACCGGTCGGTGGTTAACCGAAGGGTTAAAATAACCGAACAGCTGCAACAACACGATCGACGGAAGCCGGCTGATTATCAGGCTGGAGCAGGCTTCGTCCAGGCCGAGCCATAGGGCGGGTGCGACGACGGGGAGGTTGAGGACGTAAAGGCAGCCGATCGCGGCGGGATCGCCGCCCCGAAGCGTCAGCTAAAGCACCATGCCGATGGCGATGGCCGGCGCGGCGATTCCGCCGATCACGCAGGAAACCCGTGGCGAACCGTGCCGAAACATGCCAATACCAACAGACCCGCGACGCCGATGCCACGAGCGTCGGCACGGAGCGGGCGGGTGCAGCGGATCGCGCGCGGGCTCATGTAACGCGTGTCGTCACGTGATTTCCGTCATCGAGAAACCCCGGTGCATCCTGGCGGGAACTATAGACCCACCATGCCCATCCACCACATCGTCCTGCCGTTGGCGTCCACGTCGTAGGACCTGACAAAATCCAGTTTCCCGTCGTCGGCGATGCGGAACAGTGACAGGCGCATCGGCACCTGTTCCACCGTATCGCCGACCCGGACGGGCAGGCCCATGATGTGCGCCACCACCATCAACCGCCCGGTCGGATCGATATGGAAGGTGCGGGGATGGATGCCGTTTGTATCGGCATGCTGGATGACGGTCGGCTGGCCGGTCGCCGGGTCGATGGCGAACACGGCGATCGAGTTCTCCCCACCCACGAATACTTTCCGTCCATTGAAATCGACGGTATCGGCCGCCCGGTTGGCGACATAGACGAAACGGCCGTTTGGATGCACGTGAACCGTCCCCACCACCTGGCGATGGGCCGGATTCGCTGGGCCGGACAGGGTATTGACCCGAAAGCGAGGTGACGCTTCCAGCGCGTCACCGTTACGCACGAACATGTCGACCGCGTTCTGCCGCTCCAGCGAGACATAGATCCACGGTCGCGTCGGATGGAAGTCCAGATGCCGAGGCCCGAACCCGTAGCCGCCTTCGGGGGCGACGATCGCCTGATCTTCAAGCACTCCGTCGTTGTTGCGGAATACCATCAGCGCCCCGGGTTCCTCCGGCCTGGCGCCGTCCGCGTCATGGCCGCGCGCGACTAGAATGATAAGGCGGTTGTCCAGGCTTGCCAGAACCTGGTGGGGGAATATCCCCGGATTGACGTTGGGCGACTGGGTGACCTCCGCCCCCGCGGTGCCGTCCGGATTGATCCGATAGATCCGCACCGCACCCGGATTATTGAACGCCACCAATATGTTGCGCGACGGCACATCGGTCGCCATGTGGATCGGCCGAGCGGGGAGGGGGATTGGGGCGCCGTGGGGGGATAGGGCACCGGAGGCGGGGTCGATACGAAAGGCGCTGACGTGATGGGTGTTGCCGGCCGCACCCATGCCGGAGGCGCTGTCGCTGGTCGCTACATAGAGGAATTTTCGGGAGGCATGTGGCCAAACATATTGCACATTGGCCGGCAGGATGACGCTGTCGCGCCGGGCCAGGGTCGCCGCGTCGACATCGACGTCGTAATGGGTCAGTTCCGGGCCGACATTCGCGTAAAGCGCGACCCGAGATGCTTGTTCAGTCATGGTCCGTTTCCTTTCCCGCGGCTTCCGGTTGGGCCGGAGGCCTGTGCCGGTGGGAAGCATAGAGGATGGCGCGCGATCCGCCACCGATCCTGATCACGGGACGAGGCTTGGGCTGGCAGGGGGCAAGACGACCCGGGTGCCTGCGATCCGGGTGCGTCAGAGCAGGCGTTTCCATTTCAGGATAATCAACGTCACCAACACGGCGGCCAGGCAAGCCAACCCGGCATAGGTGCTGCCATGCGCGATCCCTTCGCCGCTCCAGGGCAGGTCGCTGGTGTTCATCCCGAAGAACCCGGTCACGAAGGTTGCCGGCAGCAACAGGACGGTCACGATCGACACAGTGTACAGGCGGCGGTTGGTCTCATCGGTCTGGCGTGAGGCCAGTTCGTCCTGCAGGGAGCGCGCGCGGTCGTTCAGCGCGGCGATGTCGTCCAGGACGCCCATCACCGCGTTGCGGGTGTGCTCATGTTCGTCGGTCTGCACCCAGGCGGGCGCTTCTTCCTCCATTTCGTCCAGCACGCGCGCGATCGGCAACAGGGCGCGTTTCAGGATCACCGCCTCTCGACGGGATTGGCCGATGCGCCCGGCCAGGGACGACAATCGGCCGGGCCAGCGTTGTTCGAGAAGCGTGTCCTCGATGGCGTCCAGGTCGTCGGCCAGGGTGACGAGGCGCGCGCGAGAGGCGCGGGCGAAATCGGCCAGGCACAGATCGACGACCGCGGCCGGCCCATGCGGTACGGTGCCGAGGCGGGCGAAATCCGCGCGGAGTTGATGATAGACCGCGGCCAGGGATCGCGCCCCGCGCCGGCGAGCGGTTACCAGCCGGTCACGAGTGGCCGCGAAATGCCAATGCACCAGGTCGAATTCGTCCAGATTGCCGGTACGCGCATAGGTCGGCAGGACGCCGGCGATCACATCGACATCCGGGATGATCCGCGGCGTTTCGTCCGTTCCGGTCAGGATCAGGCGGGCGTCGTCGGGCCACTCCCCGTCGGCTTCCAGGGTCGCGCGGGCGCGCGCGTTAACCAGATCGTAATGTCGCCAGGTCCAGGCCGGCTGGTCGCCGGCGGCGGGAAAGTTCAGGGACCAGACCAGGCCGTCGGCGTGGATGTCCTCGACAGGATGTTCCGGATGGTGATGCTCGTACATGCTGGCTCCGCGGGACTTTGGTTGGCACAAGACGAACCACCGATGGCCGTTTTTTGTCGTTCGGGTTGTGCAGGCTCCCGTTTGGGGATCCCATGGTGCGGTCATGGATTGCCGTCGGGATGCTCCATAGGCGACCCGTTGGGATGCCGGTTGGACGCCGGTCGCGGCCATGTCGCATTTTCAGCGGCGATCCGCTAGGCTGAGAGCCTGTTTGGACCAGGAGACCGATCATGACCGAAGCCTGCATCGTCGGCTGGGCGCATTCGCCCTTTGGCAAGCTTGACGACCCCGATATCGAATCGCTTATCGGCCGCGTCGCGGGGGCGGCCATCGCCGACGCCGGGCTCGAACCACATGATGTGGAGGGCACGTTTCTCAGCCTGTTCAACAATGGGTTCTCGAACCAGGATTTTCCGGCCTCGCTGGTGTTGCAGCATGTGCCGGAACTGCGGTTCAAGCCGATCACCCGCTACGAAAACGCCTGCGCGTCGGGATCGGCCGCGATCCATGGGGCGCGCGATTTCCTGCTGGCTGGGCGGGGGCGTTTCGCGCTGGTGATAGGGGTGGAGAAGATGACCTCGACGCCGGGCAAGGAAGTGGGCGATATCCTGCTGAAGGCGAGCTACCAGAAGGAGGAGTCGGATATTCCGGCCGGTTTCGCGGGCGTGTTCGGCAAGATCGCCGAGAAGTATTTTCAGCGCCATGGCGATCAGTCCGACGCGCTGGCGGCGATCGCTGCGAAGAACCACAAGAACGGCGTGGACAATCCCTATGCGCAGATGCGCAAGGATTTCGGCTATGATTTCTGCCGCAACGTGTCCGAAAAGAACCCATACGTGGCGCCGCCGCTGAAGCGGACCGATTGCTCCCTGGTGTCGGACGGCGCGGCCGCGCTGATCATGACGGATGAGGCGACCGCCAAGGCCATGGGCAAGGCCGTGCGCTTCAAGGCGGCCGTGCAGGTCAACGACTTCCTGCCAATCAGCAAGCGCGACATCACCCAGTTCGAAGGCGCGGCGCATGCCTGGGCACAGGCGCTGCGCACCGCCGATTTGAAGCTGGAGGATCTGTCTTTCGTCGAAACCCATGACTGCTTCACGATCGCCGAGTTGCTCGAATACGAGGCGATGGGCCTGACCGCCCCGGGGCAGGGCGCACGCGCCATTCTGGAGGGGTGGACGCAGAAGGACGGCAAGCTGCCGATCAACCGGTCCGGCGGGCTGAAAGCGAAGGGCCATCCGATCGGTGCCACCGGCGTATCCATGCATGTGATTACGGCGATGCAGTTGACCGGAGAGGCGGGCGCGATGCAGTTGCCGAAGGCGGATGTCGCCGGCGTGTTCAACATGGGTGGGGCGGCGGTCGCGAATTACGTCTCCATTCTGGAGTCTGTTCGCTAGGATGGGGAAGGGCGGGGCTCAGCCCCGGAACCCCGCCAGGGGGCTTTGCCCCCTGGACCCCCACCAAGGGCGACGGCCCTTGGAACCCGGACCATTGTCGTTTGAATTCTAGGGGCCTACCCGGACCTCTCACCGTCCGGGT
>CAMBXJ010000177.1 GCA_945871455.1 Asaia bogorensis | reverse complement strand
TCGGGCCGGTCAGGAATTGGGCGACCAGTTCCTTCGGGATCGTGGGCAGCTTGGATACGGCGCGGTCCAGTTTCTTCGCTCGGCTCGGCATAATACGCCTCCTTGGCGTTGGTTATGCCTCGCACACAGATTTACGGACAGGCTCACGACCGGCGTTACCATCAGGCGCTGGGGTATCGGACCCCGCGGGCGGTGTTCGAGAACCCGGCCGCCGCCTGTGGAAAAGTGGACAACACCGTTGTTCCGCTCCGCTCCACGCCGACGTTGACCACTTTCCCACAGGCGCATCGACAGGAAGAAGGTGATTCAAGAATTGGGAAGGGTGCGGTATCCAGTCCCGATGTGATGCCCCAACGGGTGGGGGTGGCTGCAACCGGTGGGAGCCTCGCTTAGCCAAGCCCGATTCCTGTCCAACGGATGGGGACCACCTCAGATAGCTGCCCTGTTCGCCGAACCGCTCCTCGATTTGACCCATGATCCATGGCGCGCCGTCGCCCACCGCGTGCACGCGCGAACCCGTCCCGAACCCCGCCCGGACCGCGCAGGCGAACAGCCGCCTCCCAGCATCCTCCACGCCGCCTTCGATCCCGCCTCCGTACACCGGCGTGCGGCTTCCCTGGGCGTGGGCGAGCGAAATTTTCGCCTCTCTCCACGACAGGGTTTTCCCCTTGCGTTTGTCTTTCCGGTTCGAGTCCGGCGTCATAACGGGGATCATGCCGCCATCGATCTGGGCCACGATCTGCTTGTGCCGGCCCGGTTCTTCGGGAAAGTCCACATCATCGCCGCCGGCCTCGAACATGGCCTGGGCATGGCCCAGGGTAATCCGCTGGACTGTGCTTTCGCCGATCTCGAAGCCGTAATGCTCTCGCAATTTCGCCGCAACCCGGGCAAAGGGATCGTCCGCCGCGAAATCCACGATCGCCCGCTGCAACGGCCGCGAATACCCGCGCGGACTGACCTTCGCGCCGAGAACAAACGGGCGCACGCGCAGGCTTCGAAACCGGTATTGCGGCTCTACGACCGCGATATCGCCGAATTTCGTGTGCCAGCGGAGTCTTTTTTCGTTGCGGTTCATGCCGGCTTGGCCGCGAACGTCGCGCTCCGTCGCCTCGACCCGCTTCTCCGCCCAACCTTGCAACGCCTCGCGGCCCAAAAGCCGCATCTCCTCGACAAGCCGCTCCTCGGCCGCGTCCGCTTCCCCGAGGTCGCCGTTCGCGTTCTCCACCGCGCCCACGATCGAGGTCACTCTGTCGCGTAAATTCGGATGGGCGTGAAAGAACGCCAAAAGTGCTTCGTCGCTGAGGCTCACCGTCGCCATGAGGCCGATTCCCCTATCGAGGAACCGTCAGGCTACTCCCCACAACGTTGAATCGGACCCTAAGGCACATAGCGTGAGGACCAACTAAAGCCATATGCTACATATGGGAGGCTTCCCAACAATATCCATCGACATAGGTGGCCGAAATGGTGTCATAGCCCTGTTCCGGTGCGGCGGATATGGCCGGTTGGGGGTTTTGACTGCCCCATCCGGTGCCCCAGCTATTGCGGAAAATAACATAACCGCCCGCGTCCTCGCCGGAATCAGCCACATAACCCGTGATGCAGATGCAGTGTCCGCTATCGACTACCGAATGCATCGGTGGGTCCAGAACCCGGCCATAGGCGTATCCCGCGCTGGTAGAGTTGCCCAGGTATTCCGGCCTGCATTTTGTTATTTTTCAATAACGAATATCGCTGCCAAGCTGCAGGGGCCAAGGTGCTTCTCTATCAAGGAAGCCTCGCCGGATCATGCAACAAGGCAGGATCGCTTGTGATGCGTTTGGCGAGCGATTCCTTCAGCGTTCCGGCGGAGGCGGGGCGTATGCCGAGAACACCATGGAACCTCGTGTTGAGATTTCCACTCCTACACCCCCCGATCCGCCCGATGATACTCCCGATTCGGCATCATATCCGTCGCCGAAGCCATCCGGTTCGACAGATTAAAGAAAGCCACAGTCTCCGAAAGATCGAACACATCCTCCTCGGACAGCCCCACCGCCTTCAACCCCGCCCGGTCCGCATCATCCACCAGATGCGGCGTCGTCGTCAGCTTCCAGGCAAAATCCAGCATCGCCCGTTGACGAGGATCCAGATGCGCCACCCGGTAGTTCAGCGCCATCATCTCTCCCAACTCCGGGTCGCCCGACAACTGCCGCACCGCCGCGCCATGCGCCACCAGGCAGTAATAGCAACGGTTCGCCGATGACACGACCACCGCCACCATCTCTCGTTCCAGCTTGGACAAACCGCTGGGCGAGAGCATGATGTCGTTGTACATCGCCATGAAATTACGCAGCCGTTTCGGCTTCAGGCTGTAGGTGCTGAAGACATTCGGCACGAACCCCAGCTTTTCCACGCATTTCTTCCAGATGACCTGGAGATCGTCCTCCAGGCCAGCGGGATCGGGAACGCCGAGCTTGGAGATGTGGTCGGGCTGGGGCATGGGAGGGGTCAATCCAGGACTTCGGGGTTGATCGCGTTGCCGCGGTTCGGTGTGCCGTCCAGCACGCCCAGGATATTCTGCGCGGTGACCAGGCCCATCGCGTCCATCGCCTCGACCGTCACGCCGGCCATGTGCGGGGAGGAAATCACGTTCGGCAAGGTCAGCAGCGGATGCGTCGGCGGGGTGGGCTCCACGTCGAACACATCCAGGCCGGCGCCGGCGATGTGGCCGGATTTCAGCGCGTCATACAGAGCGGGCTCGTTGATGATGCCACCGCGGGCGGTGTTGACGATGAAGGCGCCCTTTTTCAACGCGGCGAGACGCTTGGCATCGAACAGATCGATGGTCTGCGGGTTCTTGGGGCAATGGATGCAGACGATATCGACACTGCCCAGCACCGCGTCCAGGTTCGGCACGGCGGTGTAGCCGGCGGCGGTAATCGTGCTTTGGTCGATGAACGGGTCATAGATCAGCACGTTCATGTCGAACGCGGCGCAGCGACGGGCGGACCGCGTGCCGATACGCCCGAAACCGACGATCAGCACGGTCTTGCCGGCCAGTTCCATCGGTAGCGCCTGATGGCGGTCGTTCCACTTCCCGTCGCGGACCAGCGCATCCATGTGCCGGTTCATTTTTGCCAATGCGATGATCAGGTGAAACGCCTGTTCGGCCACCGACGTCGAATTCGCCGTGCCCGCCACCATCAGCGGCACGTGGCGCGCGGTCAGGGCGGGGACCTCCACCGCGTCATAGCCGACGCCGATGCGGGCCACGACCTGCATGGCGGGGGAGGCGTCCATCTCGGTTTGCCGGTAGGGCGTGCCGGACAGCGCGACGCCCGCACAATCGGCCAGCAGCGGCAGGAACTCGGCCTGGGCGACGCCGGCCGGGTAGATCACCATCTCGATATCGTCGCGTGCGCGCACCAGGTCGATGCCGGATTTGGACATCGTGTGCGGCAGCAGCACCTTGCGCTTGTTGGTGGCCATGACGGACGTTCCCCTCTTAAAGCTTGCGTTCGAGGCTGGCGACGTAGCCGCGATTCCAGGTCGGCGCCAGATGCACCTCGTTCATCACCACGTGTTTGGGCAGGCAGGCGATGTAGCGGATCAGGTCGCCGCAATCGGCCGGCTGGACCATGCGCGCGCGGACCTCGGGGCCGACCGGGTTCGGCCGCAGGTCCAGGATCGGCGTCGCGACCTCGCCGGGCAGGAAGACGGTGGAGCGGATGCCGTTCACACACTCCTGCATGTTCAACCCATGGCTCATGGCGACCATGCCGTGCTTGGCGGAGACATAGATCGGCCCGGAGACGCCGCCGATGAACCGCCCGGCCATGGAGGCGGTGTGGATCAGCACCCCGTCCTGCTGCGCGCGCATGAAGGGCAGGGCGACGGTGACGCAGTACATCGGCGCGATCAGGTTGCCGCTGACCATGTAGTGGATGCTCTCGGGCGTCAGCTTGTCCCAGTGGCGGTCAACGATGTTCACCCCGGCGTTGTTGACCAGGATATCGAGCCGGCCGATGTCTGTACGGATGAAGTCGCCGACGCGGCGGACCTGGTCGGCATCGGTCAGGTCGGCCTGCTGGATATGGGCGGTTCCCGTCTGGCGGATGCGGGCGGCGACGTTCTCCAGCGGCGCCAGGCGGCGGCCGGTCAGGATGATGGTGGCGCCTTCCTCGGCCAGGGCCAATGCGGCGGCTTCCCCGATGCCGGTGCCGGCGCCCGTGACCCAGGCGATCTTTCCATCAAGTTTTCCCACCGGCGTATCCCCCTGCTGCAAATTGGACCGCATTCAACGGGAAGGGGGTGGGTTCCGGCAAGCCCCGGGTACTTCGCCGCCGGCTGCGTGGCTGGCGAAGCAGCCCACCGGGACGACGGCGGGTGGGGAAACCCGAGCGCTGCCGCCGGCACCCTGCGCCGGCATGGCGTGGCCGCGCTCTAACGCGTGACGGCGGCGGCGCGATCCCCTACAAGCCGGCGTATGTTCCGCCGATCGGCCTCGTTCCCGCTTGTGGTGCTGTGCCTGCTGCTGTTGCAGTGGACCGCCGGGCCGCCCCCTGGCGCGCGTCCGGCCCATCGAATCGGCACAGCCGACATGGCGTCGGTCTGTTCGGCCGGTTCCGCATCGCCCGAGACGCAGCCTTTAGGGCCGGCGCCCGAGTCGATGATGGGGGATGCCTGTTGCTGGGTCTGCCCAGGGTCCGACCCTGTCCTCTCGCCCGGTGTGACGCTGCGCTCGACCGTGGTCGCGTATGCGCCGGTGACGGTGATGCGGATCGAGGCACAGACCCGTGCGCTGTCAGCGCTGGTCTCGCCGCTGCAACCACGGGCGCCACCGGTCGTCGCCTGACAGACAGCTTCACTCCCAGCGGGCCAGGGTCGTCCTTGCCGGCGGCCATGGCCCCACAGACCCTGTTTTCAGGAACCGATTGATGATCACTCGTCGTCATGCCGCGCTGTTCGCGGCTGCTCTGCTCGCTGTTTCCCCCGTTTCCGCGGCCCTGGCGCAGACCGCCACCATGGCCGTCGACAAGCCCTGGACCCGTGTCGCCCAGCAAGGCGGTGTGGGTGGCGTGTTCCTGACCCTGCGCAACGCCGGCACGCAGCCGGACAAGCTGGTTGCCGTGAGTTCTCCGGTATCGCGCACCACCGAACTGCATACGACGATCAAGGACGGGGAGGTCATGCGCATGCGGCAGGTCCAGTCCATCGACGTGCCGGCCGGCGGCACCGCGGAACTGAAGCCGGGTGGGCTGCATGTGATGCTGATCGGGTTGTCCCAGCCTCTGACCCTGGGGACGAAGATCCCGCTCACCCTGACCTTCGAACGCGCCGGCCCGGTAACGGTGGAAGTCATGGTCGAAGCCGCCGGTGCACCGCGGCCAGCGGGGCAGCACGGCCACTGATCGGGATACCGCCACTCCCGGGCGGGCCGCGCTCGCCCGGGAATGGGGCCCCGTCTTTGGACCGTGAGGACTGACGTATGACCGGCATCGATTACGCCGCGGCGGACTTCGCCGCGCGCCATTGGACCGCGAACGAACCAGGGCCGTTGCCCGTCGGAGGGGACGCGCACCGACGCGCGGTTTGCCGCATGTTCCGGGAAACCTTCAACCCGTACAAGCCATCTATCATCGCCTGGCCACAATTGACGCCGGGCGTGCGGGATCGGCTGGTCAATCTGCCGATCTGGGATATCGCGGTCCGGACGGAGGGGCGGGCGCGCCTGCGCATGATGGCCTACGCGCAAAGCATCGCCGATCCGGAATGGCGCGACGCGATCGGCCTGAACGGGTAGGAGGAGGGCCGGCACAAGGAAGTCCTCGCGAACCTCGTCCAGTCCTACGGCATCGCGTTGGAACCGGAGCCGACATACGAGGAGCCGACCGACACGGAGTGGGCCTATCTGGTCACCGGGTTCAGTGAGTGCATCGACAGTTTCTTCGCCTTCGGCATCTTCGCACTCGCCGAACGCTCGGCGTTTTTCCCGCCCGAACTGGTTGAAACGTTTGAGCCGGTGATGCAGGAGGAATGCCGCCATATCCTGCTGTTCGCCAACTGGCTGGCCTGGCATCGTGCGCGCATGCCCTGGTGGCGTATGTCGGAGTGGCGGCGGGCGAGGTTCGAGCTGCGCGTGGCCGCGGTGTGGGCCTTTCTCGCCTGGGAACGGATCGGTCTGGCGCGAGGCATGAACAAGGCGAAGCCCGAGGACAACAACTTCACGGTCACCGGCGGCAAGGCGGTCGCGGATGTGGACATCAGCACGCGCGCGCTGATGGATCTGTGCCTGGCGGAGAACGACCACCGTTTTGCAGGCTATGATCCCCGCTTGCGCCGCCCGACGACGATGCCGAGCCTGGTCCGCTTCGCGCGCCGCTTCATGCGTTAGGAGGCCGTCCAGGAATGGCGTATGCCTTTCCAAACGGGTCCCATGAGACGGAGGGCAGGCGCGCCCCCGAAATCGATACCGGACAGCGGTTGAGGGGCGCCCAACGCACCAGACGCCGGCCGTCCCGCTGTGAAGAGATGGGTCATGTTGCCGGACGGGTACCTGGACCGATTGCACGCCCACTCAGATCTGAATCGTGCGGTCAAACAACGAACAAGGGCAGTTTGCTCTTTCAGGACGGGGGCAACGGCTCTCAGCGGATATCGGTGGCGAGAACCACGAGTATCTGACTGGAAAGGCTTGATGGCGCCTCATTCTGTCGGCACGGCCCCTGTGACGCTCCATTGAAGGATGCTTACCCCATCTTTGACACCACCGGGTCCATGGTTCGTAACGACTTCGGGAATCTCCTGTCCCAGCGTGTCGGCAACAGGTCCGCCAGGTGATCCTGCTCAACCTGGGCCGACAGTTCCACCTGCCGCGGTCGGACTGGCCACGGGTCTTGACTCCGGATCGCACGGCCATATGTTATTCGCCGAACGACGAATGAACGGTGTCATGCCCACCTGCTCCCTCGACCAGCCTGGAGTCACCCACGCCGACCCGCCGCAGGTCACCGAAAGCGACCAGGAGCTTGCCGCACTCGCCAAGGCCCTTGGCCATCCGGTGCGGATCCTGATCCTTCGCAGCCTGATCCGCGTCGGCGCCTGCTATTTCGGCAAACTTGCCGATTTGCTGCCGGTCGCGCCGTCCACTGCGTCGCAGCACCTCGCCATCCTGAAGGAGGCCGGGTTTGTGAAGGGCGACGTGGACGGGCCGCGCCCCTGCTACTGCATCAACACCGAAGCTTTGGGCCGACTGCGCGGTCTGCTGGGCGATCTCTGACCCATCGGCGACCGATCATCGTATGCCAACCGTTCCAGGAGCCGATCATGAACGCAATCTCCCCTTCTTTCGGTCATCTGCCGGTCGCCGTGATTGGCGCCGGTCCGGTCGGCCTCGCCGCCGCCGCCCATTTGTTGCGACGTGGCCTGAAGGTGCGGGTCTATGAGGCCGCCGAGACAGTCGCCGCGCATGTGCGGGATTGGGGCCATGTTCGCCTGTTCTCCCCCTGGCGCTACAATTTGGATGCGGCGGCCACTGCCCTGCTGGATCAGACCGGCTGGACCGCGCCCCCGCTGGCGGACCATCCGACCGGGGCCGAACTCTATGCCGCCTATTTGCAGCCCTTGGCCGCGATACCGGCTCTGGCGGCGGTGATCGAAACCGGTGCCATGGTGTCGGCGGTCAGCCGCGACGGGTTCGACAAGATGAAGTCCGAAGGGCGTGACGGGGCGCCGTTCGTCCTGCTGGTGCGCAATCGGGACGGCGCCGAACGCCGGGACCTGGCGCGCGCCGTGATCGATTGCAGCGGCACCTGGGGTTCCCCCAACCCGATCGGGACGGATGGCCTGCCGGTTCCGGGCGAACGAGCGGCCGTCGGTCGCATCACCTATGGCATCCCTGACGTCCAGGCTCAGGCCGGCATCTATGCGGGCCGGGTGGTGTTGGTCGTCGGCGCCGGCCATTCCGCGGCGAACGTGTTGCTGGATCTCGTGGCCCTGGCGGAACGCGCGCCCGAAACACGGATCGTGTGGTCCGTGCGGGGCCGGGACCTGAAGCGCCTGTTCGGCGGCGGCGCGGCGGATGGATTGGCGGCGCGCGGCGCGCTGGGCCAGGCGATCGAGCTTGCCGTTCGGGCCAACCGCCTTACCCTGAAGCTCGGCACGCATGTAACCGCCCTGCGCCCGGACGAAGACGGGCTGCGTGTGGAGATGCGCGAAAACGGCCTGCGCACGTCGTTGCTGGTCGATCGTGTCATTGTCGCGACCGGGCAGCGGCCGTCGCTGGATATGCTG
>CAMBXJ010000176.1 GCA_945871455.1 Asaia bogorensis | reverse complement strand
TACCAACCGGGCGAAACAATGACCGATACGCCGCCCTTTCCGTCATCGCCGCGGGGGCTAACCCGGCAACCCGCGCTTCAACGGCAGAGGGCGGGTTGCCAGATCAAGTTCGGCAATGACGGTAAGGGTACGCCTATGGGTCAATGTTTCGGCCGGTAGGTATGAGCCGCGGAAGGTCGGGCCGGACTCTTGGCACCGAACCGCCTGATGGGGCTGAATCGCGGTATCCGGCATGGCCATCCGGCCGCGTGCCCACAGCGCGACCGGCGAATACAGCCCGCGCAGGGCAGGCGTTGCGCGCTATATGACAAGGTCAGACCACCGTCGCCGCGTTTCGACATGGTTGCCCCCGCACGTTATGGGACGTCGCCTCGATCCGCCGAGCTCGGAGTTTGCGAAGGTCCAATCTTGAGGAAGGAAAAACATGGCAACCAGGGTCATCGTGATCGGCGCCGGGGTCGTGGGCGCGTCGGTCGCCTACCGGTCGGCGCAGGCTGGCGCGGATGTACTGGGGCTGGAAGCTGGAAGGGTCGGTGGCGGCACGTCTGGCATCAGTTTCGCCTGGACCAACGCGCACAATAAGCCACCCAAAGCCTATCACGACCTGAACGTCCATGGGATGCGGGCGCACGCGGCCCTGCGCGATGAGTTCGGCACCACCCCCTGGTGGCACGCAGGCGGACACCTGGAATGGGTGGACCCGGACAAACGGCAGGCCCAGCGGGACAATGTCGCCCAACTGCGCGCCTGGGGCTACGCGGCCGAATGGCTGACCCAGGCACAGGTGCGGGAGTTGGAACCGGATATCGATCCCGCCGCGATCGGCGACGCTCCGGTGGCGTATTTCCCGGACGAGGGATGGCTCGACCCGGTCCCCTACCTGCATGCGATGCTGTCCGCCGCGGTCCGGCGCCATGGTGCTCGTCTGATCTCGGGCGCACGGGTGGTCGACCTGGTGGTGAAAGCCGACCGGGTGCGGGGCGTGCGCCTGGCGGACGGAACCGAGCATCAGGCCGATCTTGTGGTGAACTGCGCCGGACGGTGGACCAATGACCCGGTGCGGGATTCCGGCCTGCACATGCCGATGGCGCCGACCGTTGGGTTCCTGGTCTTCACGCCACCGGTTGCCGCCGGTGTGGCACGCGTTGTCCGCACGACCTTGATCGACACGCGCCCGGATGGCGCCGGACGGCTGATGCTGCATTGGAATCCCACCGACGCAACCTTGTCCCCGGACAGTCCGATCAGCCCGACCATGCCGCGGGCCAGGGACATGATGCGGCGGCTGCGCCAGTTGCTGCCCTCGATCGGAGAGGTCGAAGCAGAGGCGGTGCGCCTCGCGATCCGCCCGATCCCCGGCGACGGATTGGCGGCGATCGGTCCCGTACCGCGGGTGGGTGGCTATTACCTGGCGGTGACGCATAGCGCGGTGACGATGTCGGCGTTCATCGGCATCGCCGTCGCGGACGAGATCGTGAACGGTCGGGATCGGCCGGAACTGGCATCCTTCCGGCCGGCACGGTTTTTCAACTGAGCGGATTCGGACGGCGGTCGGGTCTCTCCACGTCCAGTCGCGGGTGCGGACCCGCCGTCCAGGACTTGCCGTGTCGATCTTGGCAAAGCCCCGGACTGTCTGCCTGCACCCGCCATGACGGCACGGATTGGCCGGGCGGCGCCTTGCCTACAATATCATCTGCGTCTGCGTGACCTTCGCGGCCAGACGCCCGGTTTCCTTGTGGGTCAGCCGGGTTTCCCAGACCTGCGTGCGCCGGCCTCGATGCAGCGGGACCGATTCCGCTACCAGAACGGTGCCAGCCGGAGAGGCTGTGAAGAAATTCGTTTTGCTCTCTATCGTCGTGGTGGTCTGCCCCTTGGCCAGGTTCGCCATCGTCGCGATGGCTCCCATCGTATCGGCATAGGCCATGATGCCACCGCCATGCAGCGTGTTGTGCTCGGTGCAAAGTTCTTCTCGCACCGTCATTTCCGCGACCACGCGATCCTTCCCGACATGCGTGAAGACCATGCCCAGGAACCGCGGCAATCCCGGCAATCCCTCCTGCCATTTCTCGATATCCATCGACCTCTCCCGATTCGGGCGGCATCTTGCCTGCCCGGATCGGTTCGTCCAGTACCGATCTCGCCGAACGACAGGGGGCCGCGATGACCGATCATGCCGAAACCACCATCCGTCAGATCATGGACAGCCCGTCGTTCCAGCGCGCTGTCCAGGTCCTGACCGCCGAACATGAGCGCACCGTCCAGGATATCGTCACCCTGACCGAGACGGAGGCGCCGCCGTTCCAGGAAGCCACCAAGGCCCGCGTCTGGCTGGACATGGCGCGCGCGCATGGCCTGACCGACCTGGAAATCGACGCGGAGGGCAATGTCACCGGCATGCGGCGCGGCCTGGGCAACGGCAAACTGATCTGCGTCGCGGCACATCTGGACACCGTGTTTCCCGCCGGGACCAACGTGAAAGTGCGGCGGGAAGGGACGAAGCTGTTCGCCCCCGGCGTTGGCGACGACACGCGCAGCCTAGCGGTCATCCTGGCCTGGTTGCGGGCGATGGATGCCGCCGGGATCACCACCCGCGACGACATCCTGTTCGTGGCCGATGTCGGGGAGGAAGGGCTGGGCGATCTGCGCGGCATGCGGCACCTGTTCCAGCAGGGGCGCTACAAGGACAGGATCAGCGCGTTCATCACCGTCGACAGCCCCAACATGGAGCGGATCGTCACCGGTGGCGTAGGATCGAAGCGCTATCGCGTGACCTTCAACGGTCCGGGCGGGCACAGCTACGGCGCCTTCGGCCTGGTCAACCCGATGTATGCCATGGCCGACGCCATCGGGCGGCTGGGTCGGGTACAGGTGCCCGCCGATCCGAAAACCACCTTCAGCGCCAGCGTCACCGGTGGCGGGACGTCCATCAACTCCATTCCCAACAGCGTCTGGACCGAATTCGACCTGCGATCGGAATCCCCGGGGGAGCTGGACCGGCTGGAGGAGCGGTTCATGGCGATCATCGAAGCCGCGACCGCCGCCGAAAACGACCTGCGTTCCACGCAGAATGGGCCGATCACGACCGAGACCGTAAAGATCGGCGACCGCCCGGCGGGGTCGACCAATACGTCCCACGAGCTGGTGCGCTTTGCCGAGGCGGCGATAAATGCCCAGGGGATCGCGACCCGGTTCGAGTATTCGTCCACCGATGCGAACATCCCGATGAGCATGGGAATTCCCGCGATCAAGATCGGGTCGGGCGGAACCGGTGGGCGCGGCCATTCGCTGGAGGAGTGGATCGACGTCGAGGAGGATGCCAGCGTGCGTGGGATGGCGGCGGGGCTGGCCGCGATCCTGGCCGTGGCGGGGGTGGGGTAGCGCGGGGCTTCCGCCCCAACGGCCCTTGGTGGGTCCAGGCAAAACCCTGGCCAACCTTGCCCATCCCTCCCGCCAATGGTCTACACTGCTGACAGCCCCACCAAGGACAGCACCCCATGAAGATGATGTGGTTCCATCTGATGCCGTACACCGAGCTTCCGGATGACTTCAAAGAGAAGCACCCGTCGGTCTGGGTCGACATCCATTCCTCGCTGTTCGACCCGAAGCGTGCGCATCTGATGTATAACGACTTCATGGATGAGCTCGAATACGCGGCCGAACTTGGCTACGACGCCATTTGCGTTAACGAGCACCACTCCAACGGCTACGGCCTGATGCCATCGCCCAACCTGATCGCGTCGTCGCTTGCCCGCCGGACCACGGATGCGACGATCTGTGTCATGGGGAACTCGCTGGCGCTGTACAATCCTCCGACCCGGGTGGCGGAGGAATTTGCCATGCTCGACGTGATCTCTGGCGGGCGGCTGATCGCCGGGTTCCCGGTGGGCACGCCAATGGATGATTGTTTCGCCTATGGGCAGAATCCAAGCCAGTTGCGGGATCGTTACCTGGAAGCGCACGATCTGGTGATGCGCGCCTGGCAGGACCCGGAAACATTCGCCTTCAACGGGCGCTACAATCAGCAGCGCTACGTCAATATATGGCCGCGGCCGATCCAGCAGCCGCACCCGCCGGTCTGGATCCCAGGTGGGGGGTCAGTGGAAACCTGGCAGTGGTGCGCTGAAAAAGACTACGTGTATTGCTATCTGTCATACTACGGCCACAAGGCCGGCAAGGTCACGATGGACGGGTTCTGGGCGGAGATGGACCGTCTGGGCAAGGATCGCAATCCCTACCGCGCCGGCTTCGCACAAACCGTGGCGGTGGCCGAAAGCCGGGACCAGGCGCTGGAAATCTACACGGAGGCCGCGGAATATTTCTTCGGTCGCTGCCTGCATATCGACCCTCGGTTCGCCGCCCCACCGGGATACTCGACCGAAGCAACCCAACGCGCCGGCCTGTCCAGCCAGGTCAGCGCCGCCGCCCTGCGTTCCGTTGCTCGGCCGACCGAGATGAAGGACCTGGTGGATGCCGGCTATATCGTCATTGGTTCCCCGAAGGACGTGACCGAACAGATCGTGGAACTGGCCGAGAACCTGAATGTCGGCAACCTGATGCTGTTGATGCAGTTCGGCAACATGAACAAGGACCTCACCCGCTACAACACGAAGCTGTTCGCGGAAAAGGTCATGCCGAAGCTGAAGACGTTCTACGACCAGTGGGAACATCGCTGGTGGCCGAAGCCGATGGAAACGGCTCAACGGGCGGAGGTTTCCGCCTGGACGCCAGGATTGCGCGCCGCCGAGTGAAGCATGACGGCGAGCCGGCCGGACCCGCACCGTTTCATGTGTGCGTTCGGCCTCCCGGCCGCCAGGACACGCCGCGAACTGCCTACAGAGAGTTGCCGACAAAGTTGAACGTGTTGCCGAGGGAGCCGCCGAGCACATTGAAGCCCAGCATGATGAAGCCGATCAGGACGCTGACGATCATGCCGTATTCGAGCGCGGTCACGCCGTCTCTGTCCCGCAGCAGGGCTTCGATCAGGCCGGAAAGATGCAGCATAGAGAGCGGTTCCTTGTTTGGCGGTGGCCGTCAATAGAGCATCAATTTCGGTTTCAACGCCGTTTCGCGTGCCTCGTGCAACAATCACCGGCGGACATCGTCAGGGCGGCGAGCCGGCCTGGATGGCTCGCGCCGATGGCGGTTCAAAGCGCCCGCGCGTGATCGACCCGCCGTCAGCTTCGCGTGGCGCGTCGGTATCCTTGGAGCGTGGCCTGGCTTCCGGGTAGTCTGCGACCACCGGACTACAAAACAAGATATAGAAGGGGTAGCCATGCGCCGGAGACTGTTTCTGCAAGCATCGGCCGCAGGGTTGGCCGCGCCGTCGATCGCCCGGGCGCAGCGGGCGAACACGCTGCGCTTCATCCCGCAATCCGACGTCACCGTGCTGGACCCGCATGTGTCCACCACCTACGTGACGCGCAATCACGGTTTGCTGATTTTCGATACGTTGTATGGCTTCGGCGCCGACTACCAGACGACGCCGCAGATGGCGGAGGGCCACGTCGTCGACGACGACGCCAAACGTTGGACCATCACCCTGCGCCCCGGACTGAAATTCCACGACGGAGAGGCCGTGTTGGCGCGGGACTGCGTGGCCTCCATCAAGCGATGGTGGCAGCGGGACGCTCTCGGTTCGGCGCTGCGGGACTATACCGACGATCTCAGCGCGCCGGACGACCGAACCATCGTGTTCCGGCTGAAGAAGCCGTTTCCATTGCTGGCCGTGGCGCTGGGCAAATCATCCACGCCCGTGCCCGTGATGATGCCCGAACGGCTGGCCAGGACGGATGTGTCCCGCCAGATCCCGGAGATGGTGGGATCCGGCCCCTATCGCTGGAAAGCGGATGAGCGGGTGGTGGGCGCGCGGGCGGTCTACGAGCGCAACCGGAGCTACGTGCCACGCGCGTCCGGCACGCCGGGATGGATCGGCGGGCCGAAAGTGGCGCATTTCGATCGGGTGGAATGGGTGATCATTCCCGACGAAGGCACCGCCGCAAGCGCCTTGCGGACGGGGGAGGTGGACTGGTGGGAATGGGCCTCCGTCGATCTGATCCCAATGCTGAAGCGGAACACCAACATCGCGGTGGAAATCAAGGAACCCACCGGCATGGTCGGTCATCTGCGACTGAACTATCTGCAACCGCCGTTCGACAACCCGGCGGTCCGGCGCGCGGTGCAGGCGGCGGTGAAGCAGGAGGATTTCGTGCAGGCGATCGTGGGGGTCGATCCCGCGATGGGGAACGGTGGCGTCGGGCTGTTCACGCCGGGCACCGCTTTGGCCAGCGACGTCGACATGCACATCTACAACGCCCCGCGGGAACCGGCGAAGATTCGCCAGATGGTGAAGGACTCGGGCTACAGCGGCGAGAAAATCGTGCTGATCGGCGCCATCGATGTGCCGTTCCGACGCGCCATGGCCGAGGTGACGTTGGGGATGCTGCGGGATGCCGGGTTCAACGCGGAATTCCAGGCGTTGGACTGGGGTTCCATGATCCAGCGGCGGGATAACAAGGGGCCGATCGACAAGGGCGGGTGGAATATCGCGCCGGCGAATACCGGCGGGATCGATCTGATCAATCCCGCCGGGCACGCGTTCCGAACGAACGGGGAAAGGGCATGGTTCGGGTGGCCGACCTCGGAAAGGCTGGAGGGCCTGCGCCGTGACTGGATCGATGCCCCGGATTTGGCGGCGCAGAAGAAGATCGCCGAAGAGATGCAGCGGCGTTGGTTTGTCGAAGTGCCCATGGTGCAAACCGGACAGTGGATGCACCCAACCGCGCATCGCTCCGACCTGACCGGATTGTTGCCTGGGTTCGCGGTGTTCTGGAACGTGCGCCGATCCGGGTAACCGCCCGTCCGGGGAAGCACCGGTCCGGGTAAGCATAGGTCCGGGTGACGGCCGGTCTGGGAAACCGCCGGACCGGTAGAACGCCGGTCCGGTCAACCGCCGGTCCGGGTGAACGCCCGGCCGATGCCTCGTCGCCGCGCGGCGGCGGATGCCGTCCGCCGAGCAATCGCCGTCAGAGGGCGGCGGCGATCAGCCCAGCACCTCGATGGCATCGCCGACGGCGAAGCGGCCGCCTTCGATGACCTCGGCCAGCACGCCCAGTTCGATATGGCCGAAATGGGTGCGCAGTTCCTCGACCGGGTTGGCGTCGCGTTGCGCGGTTTCGGGATTGACCTCGGTCGCGGCGCAGCGGGTGATGCCCTTGAACACCCGCATAACCGCGCCACCCACCTGGATTTCCTGACCGATCCAGGTCCGCTCGCGCCAGGCGGGTGCGCCGCTGAACCAGATATTGGCCCGGAAGCGACGGCGGTGCCGGCGGGCGCCGACCTTTTCCTCCAGATCGCGCTGGCTGGCCATGTTGATCAGGCTGACCAGCTTCTTCGGCTGGTCGCTGAACATGTGGCCGGGCACGTGGTGGAATACGGGGGTGCCGCGCGCCTCCTCCCCCATATAGGCGGTCAGGAACGCGGCGATCTGGGCGCGTCCGGCCTCGGTCAGGGCATTCTCGCTGACGGCGGACCCGTCGGGCGCCCGGATCATCAAGGTTCCCGTCTTCGGATCGAAGAAGGACGCCAGCGACGCGGCCTTTGCATTCTTCATCTGGCACAGGAAATTCGTCTTCCGCAGCCAGGCGGGCGCCGCCGGATCGAAGCCGGAATCGCCCTGAGCCAGGGCAAACGCCCGATCCCAGGGTATGGCGCCACCGGTCTCGACCTCGGTGCTTTCTATCGCCTCCGCCGTCAGACCTTTGACCGGAAAACGGTACAGATATTCGATTCGCATCTGGCTGTCCCCCTTGAGCCGCGTCCCACCGCAACCCACGTCTTTGTGAAAGGCCAGTCCCCGTCGCCTAATCAGGGGCGGGAATCGGCCAGTCGCCTGATCATAGGGACATAGTCATGGACATTGAAAAATTCACCGAGCGGACCCGCGGATTCTTGCAAGCGGCGGGCACGATCGCGATTCGCGAATTCCATCAACGCATTTCCCCCGAGCATGTGCTGAAAGCGTTGCTGGACGATGAGGAAGGTGCGGCATCCGGCCTGATCAAGGCGGCCGGCGGCGATCCCAAATCCGTGCAGGTCGCGGTCGAAGCCGAGCTCGCGCGCCAGCCGAAGGTGCAGGGATCCGGCGCCGGCCAGCCGCAGATCACGCCGGACCTGGTGCGGATCCTGGACACTGCGCAACAGACCGCCACCAAGGCGGGGGACGAATATGTCGCTCAGGATCGGTTGCTGGTGGCCATCGCCGCGTCCGAGACTCCCGCCGGCAAGGCATTGCGCGCCGGCAACGC
>CAMBXJ010000175.1 GCA_945871455.1 Asaia bogorensis | reverse complement strand
AGCGCCTGTTCGCCGGCATCGGGCTGGCTGATCAGCAGGTTATCGACATCGACGCCCAGCTTGCGGGCATAGGTCGGGTCCAGCGCGTGTTCAGCGTCGATGAACGCGCAGGTGCCGCCCAGCTTCTGCGCTTCGGCGATGGCGTGCAGGGCGAGGGTGGTCTTGCCGGAGCTTTCCGGACCGTAGATTTCGACGATGCGTCCACGCGGCAGGCCGCCGATGCCGAGGGCCAGGTCAAGGCCGAGCGAACCGGAGGAAATGACCTCGATCTGCTCATCGCCGGAGCGTGCGCCCATGCGCATGATCGAACCTTTGCCGAAAGCCCGCTCGATCTGTGCCATGGCGGCGTCGAGCGCCTTGTTTTTTTCCATCGGAGCTACCCTCGATCCTGTATTGCAACCTCATGTCGAATATTCCAAACGACACGCTCGTAAAAAGTGTATCATGCCTCCAAGGGGGCGCAAGCAAACTTTCGCGACCAGCAATCTTGCCCGACTCGGGGGGCATTCAGCGTGACGAACTTGTTGTTCTATCTATGTTCGGATTCGTTCGGCCGGTCAAGAACCAACTGAGAACATAATACCGCCCGGCAACCGACCCGTCGCGCTGTTGCGCCCTGTTCGCCCGCATCGCGCCCCGGATCAAATCAGGCAAAGCGGCCATCGGCCGGCTTTTGTCGCCCGTGATCGGTCCCGGACGCACTGACCAGCGCCAGCAACTCCTTCATCTCATACGGTTTCGGTAGGAACGACACATGTTCGGGGACAGCATCGCCCCGAAGCATCGATTCGGCATAGCCCGAAACGAGGATCGCGGGCAGATCGGGCCAAAGTTCACGCAGGCAGCCGATCAGGGCCGAGCCGTCCATGCCGGGCATGACGACGTCGGACACCACGATCGCGATCCGGGTCTCGGGGGCGGAGGCCAGTGCGGCCAGGGCGTCCTCTCCGGACCCCGCCGCAATCACGTTCCAGCCGTCCCGGCGGAGCGCGCGTTCGACCAGGCGCCGCAAGGGTTCCTCATCATCGACCAGCAGGACCGTGCCCAACGGGGTCCTGCCCAGCGTGGTGAATCCTTGTTTGTCAGTGCGGTTCGACTGGTTCGCGGCGGCATCCTTGGCGGCCGGTTGCGGCGGGCCTGCGTCAATGGGCGCGGCGTCGTCGGAGCGGGGCAGGACGATCCGGAAAATCGTGCCTTGCCCGGGCGCGGTGTCCACCTGCAGGAAACCGCCGGATTGGCGGACGATCCCCAGCACGGTGGACAGGCCCAGGCCGGTGCCGCCGGTCAGTGGCCGGGTGGTAAAGAACGGCTCGAAGATGCGGGGCAGGATATCGGGCGGGATGCCGGCGCCGGTGTCCTCGACACTGATCAGCACGTAACGGCCGGCCGGCACGGTCTCCCCGCCGATGGTTTCGGGCTGATAGATCGCGCGATGGCCCGTCCGGATCGTGAGTTTGCCGCCGTCGGGCATCGCGTCCCGCGCATTTGCCGCGAGGTTGACCAGCACCTGATCGAGTTGCGTCGGGTCGGCCGACACCGTGCGTCCAGGCTCCTCCAGGGCAAGATGCAACGCGATGGGGGCGCCGAGAAGGCGACGGAGGAGCGATGAGAGGTCGGTGATGGCGGTGTTAACGGCGACCGGACGGGGGCGCATGGGTTGGCGTCGGCTGAAGGCGAGCAGCCGTTGCACCAGGGCGGCGCCGCGTTCGGCGGCCAGCCGCACATGGCGCGCGTCATCCAGGGTGTCCGCGTCCACACCGGCTGCAACCCCACCGGCTGCAACCCCACCCGCTGCAGCCCCTTTGACCGCATCCCCTTTGGCCGCATCCCCATTGGCGCGGGTCAGGATGCTGTCGGTGGCGGCCAGAATCGTTGAAAGCAGGTTGTTGAAATCATGCGCGATTCCACCAGCCATCTGGCCGATCGCCTGCATCTTGCGGCCTTCGGCTATCTCGGATTCCAGCCGAACCTCGCCGGCGATGTCGGTGATGCGCAGCAGCAGGCCGTCGATGGCGCCATCCTTCCCGGGCAACGGCGTCATCGACATTGTCACGATGCGCTCGGCGGCGCCATCCTGGCCGCGAAGATGCAACCGTTCGGCGGTGGCGAGAGTGTCGCCGCGCGATCCGGCCAGGATCAAATGGCGCAGCTTATCCTGTTGCGTGGTGACGAACAGGCTGGCGACCGAGCGGCCAACATTGGTGTCGGATGGTTCGGCCGTCATGCCGCGCAGGGTCGCGTTCGCCCGCACGATCAGGCCGGCGGGATCGACCACCAGCAGACCGGCGCCGCGATCCTCGAACAATTGGGCCGCCAGGCCGTCCAGCGGTTCGGCAAACCGATCGATCGGCCGCCGTCCGGATACGCGCCCCGGATCGTGTTCGCCCGTCCGCCCCGGGCCACGCCGCATCCCCCGCCCGTCCGTCACGGCCCGGACCCACGGCTTCTGTTGCCTTGGCCCAGGCGCCAGACATAGGCGATGATCTCGGCCACGGCCTGGAAATGTTCGGCCGGAATATCCTTGTCCAGATCCACGAGGTACAACGCACGCGCCAGCGGTGGGTTGGCCACCAGCGGCACCTTGTTGGCCTCGGCCATTTCCCTGATGCGGGCGGCCATCGAATCGACTCCCTTCGCCACAACCCGGGGTGCCGCACTGTTTGCCCGATCATAGGCCAGGGCAACAGCGTAATGGGTGGGGTTGGTCACGACGACGGTTGCCTTGGGGACGGCGGCCAGCATGCGCCGGCGAGACCGTTGCAGACGGATCTGGCGGATCCGGGCCTTGATCTGGGGGTCGCCCTCGGTCTCCTTGATCTCATCGCGGATGTTCTGGCGGGTCATGCGCAATTTGCGGCCATGGCTGAAGCGGACCCAGAACAGGTCGGCCGCGGCGATGACCAGTTGCACGCCCAGCACCGCCAGCACCACGTGCATCAGCATCGGCATCAGGTTCGCCAGCAACGCGGCCAGGCCCAGGAACGGCATCGACAGCAACGACGGCAGGTCGGCGAGCAACACCTGCCACACGGCGAACCCGACCACGGCGGTCTTGGCGACCGACTTGCCGCCCTCCATCAGGCTGTCGGCGCTGAACAGCCGCCCCAGGCCGGCGATCGGGCTGACGCGCTGCATCTTGGGTTGCAGTCTTGTTCCGGAAACCAGGAAATTTGTTTGCAACAGGACCGCGCCGACACCGCATGCCAAGGCGGTCAGCAGCACCGGCGCCACCGCGTAGACCGTCGCGATGGATGCCAGATACAATCCCTCGGCGCCCAGCAGGGAGGTTGCGTCCGTTCGGCTCAGGAACAGGCTCAAACGATGCGCAAGGTCCTGGGATATGGCGGGGCCGGTCACCATGAAGGCCAAGGCGACGCCGGCAAGGCTGACCAGGGTGACGATCTCGTGGGAGACCGGTGCCTCGCCTTCGTCGCGGGATTGTTGCAGCCGCTTGGGCGTGGCGGCTTCTGTCTTGTCTTCCTGGTCGGTTTGTTGGTCATCCGCCATCTGGGTCAGCCGGTGCCGGGCAAGGAGTCAAAGGCCGCGCGGACGCTGTCCTGCCAGGCGGCGGCGATGGCGCCGGACAGGCCCGCCAGCAGCAGCAGGCCGCCCATGATCTGCGCGGGCATGGCGACGAAGTAGATCTGCATGCGCGGCACCAGGCGGGCCATCAGACCGATCGCCACGTTCCAGACCACCGCGACCAGGACGAAAGGCGAGGCCAGCCGCAAGGCCAGGGCGAAGGTGCGGCCGATGATTTGCAGGGCCATCGCCGATCCGTCCGCGGCGGGAAGCCACGTCCCCGGTGGAATCAGTTGATACAGTCCGGCCAGCGCCGACAGCGGCAGGGCATAGAGGCCGGACACCAGGATCAACAATGGTGCGGCAAGTTCGAACAACTTCGCCAGGGCCGTCGATTGCGGGCCCATTTCGGCGTCCGGTTGCAGGACGCTGGACAGGCCAAGAAGATAGGCGATGAATTGCGCGGACATTGGCAAGGCCAGGGCGAACAGACGGGCGAGCCAGCCGAACCACAGGCCGGTCACGACCTCGGCGGCGATCATGCTGGCGGCCTGTATGCCGGCATCGGGAACCGCGGGGACGCCGGGCGCGATGGCGGGAAGCAGCAGCAGGGTGATGGCGAGCGCGAGACCGACCCGGACCATCGGCGGGGGTGCTGCTTCGCCGATACCGGGCAGCAGCGTGATGGCGGCGCTGACCCGGGCCAGGACCAGCACGAAGGCGAAGCTCCATCCCGGCAGGTCGGCCGTCAATTCGGCCAGCAGGTTGGTTCCCGTCGGGCCGATCATTTACCGTACCCGCAGGTCGCGGAGGGCGAGAAAATTCTCCGCCTCCCCTTGCGGGAGGGGGCTGGGGGGAGGGGTAAAGTCGCGGGATACTGCCAGAAACCCCTGCCTCCAACCCCCTTCCGCAAGGGGAGGGGGAGAATTTTCTCCGTTCGCGCGATCATTGCAGGCCCGAGGTAATCATCCGGTCGAACAGCAGCCGGGTATAGGCGGACAGGGTGGAAAACATGAACGGACCCAGCAGCAGCGCGGCAACGCCGAGGGCCAGAACCTTGGGCACGTAGGAGAGCGTTGCCTCGTTGATCTGGGTGATGGCCTGGATCAGCGATATGACCAGCCCAACGGCAAGCCCGATCAGCATCAACGGGCCGCCGATCTTGAGCATGACGATCATGGCGTCTCGGATGAGGCTGGCGATGTCGGATTCGCTCATTTTGGGCGTCCGGGGGCTGGTGGCGGTTCAGATCGGCATGCGGATGATGTCCTGATAGGCCTGGACGACGCGGTCGCGGACGGCGGTCGCGGTTTGCAGAGTCAGTTCCGCCTGGGACAAGGCGGTCACGACATCGGTCAGATTGCCCTGCCCGGAAATCGCCCGCATCGCGTGGGCGTCGGCCTTGTGGCCGGTGTCCACGGCGGTCTCCAACGCGCGTTTCAGGGTGGCATCGAAGCTGCCGGATGCGGGTCCGCTGGTGCCGCCGATATCGCCCCGGCTGACCTTGCCATAGGCGTCGGCGGCCGAGGATGGCGTGATCGTAATGGTGGGGATCAGGCTCATTTCAGCATCTCGATCGTGCGGGTCAGCATGCCGCGGGTGGCCTGCATGACCGACAGGTTGGCGCTGTAGGATCGTTCGGCGTCCCGCATGTCCATGATTTCGACGAAGCTGTTGACGTTGGGCAGCTTCACATATCCTTCCGGGTTGGCGGCGGGGTTGGCGGGGTCGAAACGGACGGTGAAATCGGCCTTGTCGCGGCCGATCTGCCTGACTCGCACGGTGTCGGTGCCGAGGGCGGCATCCATCTTGGTCTGAAAGGAAACGGTCTTGCGCCGGTAGGGATCGGCGCCGGGCGACGAACCGGTGGTGTCCTGGTTCGCCAGGTTTTCCGCGATGACCCGCAGCCGCACCGTCTGCGCCTGCATGCCGGTCGAGGAAATGCCCAGGGCCTTGGTCAGATCGGCCATGGCGTGACCTTCGTCGGAACGACCATGATCGTCATACCTTTCCCAGGGCCATGCCGAACATGGCGATGTATTTCTTGTAGATCGTCGTCACCACGTTCTGCGTGGTCTCGGTGTCGGCGACCTTGGACAGTTGTTCGTCCATCGCCACCGTGTTGCCGTCTGGCGACCGGGCCTTGGCGCGGGGGGTGATCGGGCGGATGGCGCCGCCATCCATCCCGCCGATATGGTTTGGCTGGGTGCGCACCGGTTCGGAGGCGCCGTTCCGGGCCGCCAGCGCTTTCGCGAAACTCGGCAGGTCCTTGGCTTCGAACGCGGGTGTGCTGGCGTTGGCGATGTTCTTCGCCAGCACCGATTGCCGCTGCTCGGTCCATTGCAGGCGACTTTTCGCCAGGTCGAACACGCCGATGCGAAGAGGGTTCATGGGCGCAGGATGACCGGCAAAATTGAAGGACCGGTTAATGCCGATGGAAAGATTTGATTCATCTTGTTGGTTTCTAATGGCGGCATGCAGACCAACGGCAATGAGCCCCTGACCTCGCTCCGCTCCTTCCTGGAAGACCTGAGCAACACGATTTCGATCGCGCGCACTTCGGTGCGGGACGGCCATCAGGTGAACCTTGAGGGGTTCGATCTGCAGGCCGGCCTGTTATGCGCCAAGGCGTTGGACCTGCCGCCCGAGCAGGGCCGGGTCGTGCGCCCGGATATGGAGGAACTGCTGCAGTCGGTCGACGCGCTGGCCGCGTGTCTTAGCGCATCCGTACGACCGCCCTAGTGCCATCGCGTGATCCGCCCGGTGCGATCACGCGCTGTCCCGTCCCCCCTTCAACGCTGGCAAAAGGCTTGCGTGCATGATCCCCGATATCGCCACGATTGCGACGACCATCGCCGCACTGGCCGTTGTGCTTGCCCTGGTGGTCGCCGCCGGGCGGCTGGCGCGGGCCGGTGGCTTCAAGGCCAATCCAGGCCGGCCCCGATTGCTGGCGGTCGATGAGACCATCGCGCTCGATTCCCGCCGACGCCTGCATCTGGTGCGGTGTGGCGGTCGGCAGGTGCTGCTGCTGACGGGCGGAGGCTCCGATACCGTCGTCGGCTGGGTGGCGGACCAGGACGCGCCGCGATGAGGGGCCTGCTCGCGGTTGGCGTGCCGCTGCTTCTGGTGGCCCTGGGGGCGGCCCTGGGGGAGGCCCAGGCGCAGTCGGTGAATATCGATCTGGGTTCGGCGGGGGAGGCGGGGGCTACCAGCAGGTTGGTGCAATTGACGGCGCTGGTGACGGTGCTGTCGCTGGCGCCAAGTCTGCTGGTCATGGTGACATCCTTCACCCGGATGGTGATCGTTTTGTCGCTGCTGCGCAGCGCGCTCAGCACCCAGGGGGCGCCGCCGAACATCGTGCTGATCGGGCTGGCGCTGTTTCTTTCGTTCTTCGTCATGGAACCGGTGATGGAGCAGGCCTGGCTCACCGGGATCCAGCCGATGATGGAAGGCAAGTTGGGAGAGATCGAGGGGCTGCGTCTGGCCAGTCTGCCGTTCCACAAATTCATGCTTGCCAATCTGCGGGAGGGGGATCTGCAATTCTTCCTTGACCTGGGGCGGTTGCCGGCACCGCAGACGCCGGACCAGGCACCGTGGCGGGCCGTGGCGCCGGCGTTCCTGATCGGCGAGTTGCGGCGTGCGTTCGAGATGGGGTTCCTGCTGTTCCTGCCGTTCCTGGTCATCGACATGGTGGTGGCCAGTGTGTTGATGAGCCTGGGCATGATGATGCTGCCGCCGAACGCGGTGTCGCTGCCGTTCAAGCTGATTTTCTTCGTCCTGGTGGACGGATGGCGGCTGGTCGCGGGCAGTCTGGTGCAGAGTTTCGTGGGCGCCGGCGGGTAGGTCTGTGTTTGATCGCGTGATTCACGCGCCGATACGTCCCGCTCGGCGTGATCGCGCGTCTAAGCCAACGGGCAGAAATAGCGACCCACCAGCCGGTGCTTCCCCGTCATGGCGGGTGCAGACCCGCCATCCACGCCTTCCGTGATTGCGGCCCGGGAAAGTCGTGGATGCCGGCCTGCGCCGGCATGACGAGGTGGCGCCGGCTGGAGGGCCATTGCTTCGGCCGGTGGGCATCTGTTTGCTCCAATGGTTCAAACGCCGATACCGCCCGCCCAGCGTGACCACGCTTGATAGATTTTTTCTATCGCAACATACCTCGACTTTCTTGCAATTTGAGGCCGACGTCCCTCTAGTTGCGGTCAACCAGGACCAATTCCTGGCGTCGGGAGGACACACGTGGCCGTCCAGGAGCCTTGGAGCGAAGACCGCGCGGCGGAGATCATTGCCGGCGAACTGGGCCGGGAGGGCGCCGCTCTGCCAATCCTGCACGCCTTGCAGCACGCGTTTGGCTGCGTCCCCACCGATGCCGTGCCGATGGTCGCGGCCGTGCTGAATATCAGTCGCGCGGAAGTGCATGGGATTGTGTCTTTCTATCATGAGTTTCGGAGGACGCCGCCGGGCCGGCATGTGTTGCAGGTGTGCCGGGCGGAGGCGTGTCAGGCCGTGGGCGCCGATGCGCTGGCCGACCATGTGCGCGGACGGCTGAAGGTGGATTGGCACGGCACCACGGCGGATGGCGCGGTGACGTTGGAACCGGTGTTCTGCCTGGGGCTTTGCGCGATCGGCCCGGCGGGCATGCTGGATGGGCAGCCGCTGGCTCGCCTGGACGCGGGGCGGGTCGAAACCGCGCTGGAGCGTCTGTCGTGACCCGGGTTTTCGTCCCGCGCGACGCGGCCGCGCTGGCGCTGGGCGCGGATGCGGTGGCCGCGGGACTGGCGCCTCACGCAACCGTGATCCG
>CAMBXJ010000174.1 GCA_945871455.1 Asaia bogorensis | reverse complement strand
GTGCCGAAAAGTTTGGGGGCCAGGACCGCATCGAGATCATTCGAGTGCTTGTGCAACAAAAACCGATCCCGGGTGATTCCAGCGCCGTGAATGACGCCGTGCAAGACACCGAACCGGGACTTCGCCAGTGCAACGGCGCTTCTGACATCAGTTTCGTTAGCGACGTCGCCCGCGACATAGAAGGCGTCTCCACCGGTCGAGCGGATCGCGGCGACTAACGCGTCGTCGGTCGCTCCAGATGCGGAACGGCCCATCAATACCAGGCGGGCCTGGTAGAGGGCTGCGAGGTGACGCGCGATGTGGTGTCCGATGCCGCCCAACGCGCCGGTCAATAGAATGACGCATTGTTTGCGTAGTGTTGGTGCCTGGGTGGTCTGAAGCGCGAACGGGCGTAGCCGCTGCACCGCCCTCGTGCCGGCATCGTCCCAACGGATGTCGTTGTCGATGCCGCTCAGCGCAAGGGCGGTTTCCGCTGACAGGTTTGCGATGATGTTGGGAATCTCTGCGCTGGAAAGGCTGACGGATGCCACGCGCAGCGCTGGATTCTCTCGACGCAAGGCCGCCCCGAACGCAGCGATGGGCGCGTGCAAAGATGGTGCGGTCGGGCCGGCCGTATGGACGTGCAACAGCGTAACGGCATCGCCCGACGTCTGCCTTGCCAGGCCGGCGGCGAGTGTAAAGACGGAGTGCAATCCGAAGCGCAGGCTTACGTCTATTGCTTCGTTTGTCGCAGACCGCATGTCGAAGGCAACCTGTTGGCAGGACCACAAATGCCATACTGTCCGCACCGCCAGTCCTTCCGACTGCAGAGTGGTCAGCAATCGGACGTAATCTTGCGGATTCGCTGGGTCGATCGCAAACGAGCGCTGCTCCAGGCGACAAAATGCACTGCCCGGGCGAACCAGGATCGCATCGCACCCCAGTTGCTGCCACAAGATTTCATCCCGATCGAACAACACAACTTGGGAGGGTCGATCGGCGGCCGGGATAGGAACCGGTACCCAATTCGGAACAAACGTCAGAATAGCATCGTCCCGGCGTTCGGCCGCCACGACCCGAATGGCGACCTCGTCCAATGTCGCGATGGCTCGTCCATCGGTATCCATTACAGCGATCTTCAGTCGCCGGACATCGTTGTCCATCGACAATAACGAGACATAGGCCAGGCACGCATTGCGGAGCTGTCCATGGAGCGTCACCTGTCCCATGGACACAGGCACAACGGAGGAGAGCGCTTCGTCCTTAACGAGGAGCAGGCCAATAGCCGACTGAATGGCTCCGTCGAGCAACGCGGGGTCAAGCGAGATGCGGTCATCCACAAAGGAAGGCGAGGTCAGTTCCGCAAGCACCTCGTCAGTGCTGGCGTGCAGCGCGGTGACAACCTGAAAGCTCGCACCGTAGTCGAACCCGAGGCGACGGAAGCGCGCATAGATCTCGCCGGGGGTAAAATGGCTTCGTAGCCGGGCTTTCAGTGCCGGCACGTCGAACCGAGTTGGCGCTACGGGGATCGGATCAGTATCCGCCTTGCCTTCCGCATAGACGACGTTATTGGCATCTGTCAGGGCAAAGCTGGCGCCGTTCCCGCGAGGTTCCAGCGCAATCTTGAGCGGCCCGTTTGAGGTCGTCGTGATCGGTCGCTGAAAGCGCAGGCTTGTGATGCGGCTGACCGGCCTGTGTGTCGCTCGGCTGATCGCTTCCCGCGCCAGTTCCATGATAGCGGACGCCGGCAGGACGGATTGCTGATGCAAACGATGGTCCCGGAACCAAACCGCGGTGACATCCAGTTTCAGGCTAAACGCGATCTGCCCGAACCGGGACACATTGTCTTGCAGCAATGGGTGCAGGTCGCCCGGCTGCTTTGTCGCGGCGATCGGTGCTGGCGTCGCCGAGATGGGCCGCGTTTGGAAGCGTTGGCGCGCGAACCGATATCCGGGCAAGGCAAGGCGGTTGGCCCCTTGTGCCGCGAGCCGAGACCAGTCGCCATCGCCGCCCCGGACGAAGCAGTCCGCGATCAGGCCCAGGTCAGGCGGTTGGGCGCTCAGAAACGTTGCCATTTCGGTATCCTGGTTGCCGCGGGCCGGCAGAACCAATGACTCGCTCTGTAAAACGGTCCCGCGCCATTCCCGCAAAGCGTCGATACTATCAACGATCAGCGCCAGTCTGTGCTCAAAATGTCCGCGTCCATGGCTGAGCGTGTAGGCAAGGTCGCGCAAATCGGGGGTATTGTCCCGCAGCCAGTCCAGCAGGTCTTGCCGTCGGGCGTCGAGAGCGTCGGAGGATCGAGCGGAAAGCAGGATGAGGGAGGGGGTGGCTGTCGCCGGTGCACCAAGTGGCTTCCGGATGGGCGCATTGGCGACCACGACATGTGCGTTGGTTCCGCTGAAGCCGAAGGAACTGACGGCGGCCAAACGTGGAACGCCGTGCCAGGGCAGCGCCTGGCGCGGGACGAAAAACGGGGTTTCAGTAAAGTTGACTTCCGGATTTTCGCTCTCATAATTCAGGTGAGGCGGAATGGTTTCATTCCGCACTGAAAGTAGAATCTTGATCAACCCGGCGATCCCTGCCGCGGTCAGGGTATGGCCGACATTTGTCTTGACAGAGCCGAGCGCGCAGAAGGCGGTGCGGTCTGTATGTCTACGGAATGTGTTGGCGAGTGCGTTGACTTCTATGGGATCGCCAAGTTGGGTGCCGGTGCCATGGGCTTCCACGAGGCCGATGGCCGATGGGCTGACCCCTGCCCGTTGATAGACCATCTCTTCCAGCGCCGATTGCGCCGGACCGCTAGGGGCCGTAATGCCGCTGGTCCGCCCATCCTGATTGACGCCTGACCCCTTGATCACCCCGATGATTGCGTCCCGGTCGGCCAAAGCCTGATCGAGGCGTTTTAGCACGACAATTCCTACGCCTTCGCCCGGTACGAAGCCGTCCGCCGCGGCGTCGAATGTGTGGCACTGTCCGGTGGGGGACAGCATGCCCGCATCGTCCAGAAACGAATGCAGGCGGTGGTCTGTCATAAGGATTGACACCCCACCGGCGAGAGCCATGTCGCAATCGCCAGACAGCAGGCTTTGACAGGCCAGGTGAACCGCCACCAACGACGACGAGCACGCGGTGTCCAGCGGCAGGCTTGGACCTTTCAGATCAAGCAGGTACGATATCCTGGCTGACATGATGGCCAGGGAGCCGCCCAACGAAGAAAGACTGTCATTCTGGTTAACCCCGTAACCATCAGGGGCGGCGCCGACATAGACGCCGCATCGTTGACCGCTCAGGCCTCGTTTGCCATATCCTGCATTTTCCAGAGCATTCCATGCCTGTTCGAGGAACACGCGCTGCTGCGGGCTCATGGCCTCGGCTTCGCGCCAAGAAAGGTTGAAGAACTCCGGGTCAAAACAATCGTGATCTTCCAGGAACCCGCCCCATCGCGTTTGCCCGGTCCCGGTGGTGACCCACCGGTCGGCCGGCACTTCGGTGATGGAGGACTTGCCCGCGACGAGGTTCCGCCAGAATTCGTTGGCATCCCGCGCGCCCGGAAACCGGCACGACAACCCGATGACGGCGATATCGCGGCTAGCGGGCTCCGGCGTGGGCGGTGGGCTATGAGACACGGCACCCTCAGGCGAACAGGGTGTCGCTTCACCTGGCGAATCCAGGGGCATCGTCCTCAAGTGTTCGGCCAGACCCGCCAACGTGGCGCAATTGAATATATCAGTCGGGACCAGCCGACTTCCGAGACGCTGGTTCAGTACCGTGACGAACTGCGGTGCAACGATCGAGTCGACACCGTAATCCGCCAGCGGGCGATCCGCGGCAAGCTCGGTTGGGTCCAGGCCAAGCAACCCGGCGAGATGTTCCGCCAGGACCGGTCGCAGGTCCCGGGAAGGGGTGGCGCGGCTTGCGACGTCGGCGATCTTTGCCGCGACAAACAGGCATTGGAACGATTCCTCGGGCGGATCGGTCCAGCCGAATGCGGCAGGGGTGTTGAAGCCTGCGCCGGACAGCATATGGCGCCAACCGGCCGCGGATAGCACCGGTGCGTCCGGGAGTCGGACCTCCGCGTCGAGAAACGCCCACCATCCGTCGAGCAGGCCAAAGGTCATGGACGCGAAGGCGCCGGAACGCGTGATCTCGTTCAACAGAAGCAGGCCGCCATTGCGAAGTAGCCCGTTGATGTGGTCCAGCGACGTGGCGATTCGACTTGTCGCGTGCACCACGTTGGTCCCTAGAACCACATCGTAGCTGCCGGCCTCGAAGCCTTGCGGCTTCGGCGGCCGTTCCAGATCGAGAAGCCGAGCGGTCAGGAACGGGCGGTTGAGTCCGTGGATGCGCTTGCCGTGCTGGATGAACCCGGGAGAGACATCTGTATAGTCGTAGGAAACACTGTCACGATAAGGCTCCAACGCGGCCAACACCGCGCCGCTGGTGCCGCCGGTTCCGGCACCAACTTCAAGGATACGCACCAACCCGGTATCGTTCCGGGATACGCACGTGGCGACGGCACGCGCGACAGCGGCGGCGGTGAGGTTGTTGAAGTGATCGGTCCAGCGGCTACCTTGGTAGACAGGCTCCACCAGCGACATGCTTCCGGCCGGGAACATCACGTCGCTCGCCATCGCTCGGCCGCAAATGACCTCGATCAGATGACTCGCGCAATGCTCCAACAGCTTGACGTGTGCAGAGAGATCGGGGGCGGCGGACAGCAGGTTCGCGCGGACTTCTGTTGCGTGGGCGGACTGTGGGGGGGCAGCGCGCAACAAATGGAGCAACGCGCTTACCAGGCGCTGATGGCGGGGTAGAGCGAGAGCCGCGATGTCCTGTTGGCCGACCGCCTGTCGAAGCAACAATACCGCATAAGGGTCCAGTGCGGCGAAGGGGTCGATGCGACGGGTCACGTTATCGCTCCCAGATCCCGAATAACGGCTTCGAAAACATCCAGCGGTTGCTTGCCGGGTCTTTCTCCGCGAGGCGCAACACTGGCGGTGGGTTGGATTGACGTCGGCCAACAGCGCCGCCGTTCGAACGGATAGCTCGGAAGTGGGATGCGCCCAAAACTGCCATCGGGGTAAAGCCTGTCCCAGCGGACGTCCCCGCCGGAGAGGTAAGCTCGCTTGAGGTCGGCGATCTCACCGACTGCATCCGCCGCGGGCCGCGCTGGATCGCGGATAGCGGCCCGCAGTTCGTCCAGCCCCGTTACCGCAAATGCGGCTCGGTGCTTCAGATGGGAACGGCCCCGTGCCAGGGTCGCGCAAACATCGCCGATTGTGGGGCGGGTGAGCGTCGTTGCGAGCCACGCATCCATTTGTTGAAGCACGCGCGTCAGTCCAACAGCACTGTCGGCGGAAAATACCGCCAGGTGGCAGTCTATCGACATTGGCGCTATCGGTGCGACCACGTTTGCTTCCTGTAGGACCGCGTGGACATTTGTGCCGCTGAAGCCGAAGCTACTGACTGCTCCTCGTCTGGGGCCGTCGGCGATCCAGGCCCGCGGCGCGGATGGAATGGTGAACTGATGACGCGTCAGATCAATATGGTCATTCAGCCGATGGAAATGCACAGCCGGTGGAATGGTCTGGTGACGCAGAGCCAATGCCAGTTTGATCACCCCAACCAACCCCGCCGCCGGCAGCGTATGGCCGATATTCGCCTTCACCGATCCCACGGCGCAGCCTTTCCCGCGGCCCGCAAAGGCGCCTTGCAGCGCTTCCATCTCGATTGGGTCGCCGATCTTTGTTCCGGTGCCGTGCAATTCAACATAGCCAATCGTCGCGGGATCAATCTGAAACCGATCGTAAACCGTCCGTTCCAACGCCGTCTGCGCCGCACCGCTCGGCGCGGTGATTCCATTGCTTGCGCCATCCTGGTTCGTTGCTGCCCCCTTCACCACGGCGTAAATGGTGTCGTGATCACGTTCCGCGTCGGTCCGGCGCTTCAAGACCACGGCGGCGACTGCCTCTCCCGGAACGAATCCGTCCGCGGACGCATCCAGTGTGTGGCAGCGCCCGGTCGGCGACAGCATGCCGGCGTTGCTGGCAGCAACATAAAAATCCGGCGTCGTAAGAACCGCGACGCCGCCGACCAGAGCCATGTCGGATTCGCCCCGCAGCAGGCTTTCGCAGGCGAGATGCAATGCGACAAGGGAGGACGAACAGGCTGTATCAATCGATAGACATGGGCCGTGCAGATCGAGCTTGTATGCTATCCTCGCCGCGAGCATGGATGACGCGTTGCCCATAAAGCGCTGCGCGTCGAGCATCCGGCCAGCCTGGCGCAACAACGAATCATAGTCGCTGGCTACCGTTCCGACGAACACGCCGCATCGGTCATGCGACGGATGCGGGCCGCCATAACCCGCATCCTCCAGCGCATGCCAAGCCTCCTGCAGAAACAGCCGTTGTTGCGGATCCATCAACGTCGCCTCGGACGGCGAGATGTTGAAGAACAATGGATCGAAGGACTCGACGTCATCGAGAAACCCGCCAGCCGGGCACTGCGTGCGGCCGGGCGTGTTCGGATCCGGGTCATAGACGCGCGCGTGGTCCCAGCGGCTGGGCGGCACCGGGCCGACGCTGTCGACGCCGTTGACGATGTTGCTCCAGAAATCATCGACGGAATTCGCACCGGGGAATCGTCCAGCCATCCCAATGATCGCGATGTCGTCCGCCCAGGCGCCGGAGGGCGTCTCGGCTAGGGGCACTGGCGGGGTGGACGCGGCGACAGGCAGTGCCGGGGGCGCGGCAGGTTCGGCGCGAATTCCGTGATGGGACTCAAGATGGTCGGCGAGCCGTTCGACCGTCGGGTGGCTGAACAGGATCGTGGGTTTCAGGGTGATGTTGAAGCGCGCATTCAACGCGCCGATCAACTCGACGCTGATGATCGAATCGGCGCCGTAATCCGCGAAGTTGCGATCCGGCAGCAACTGGTCCGATCGCATCTGCAATGTTCCGGCAACCACAGTCCGAATGGTGTCGATCAGACTTTCATTGGGCGCCCTGATCCGATCGGTGCGCGCCGGGGGGGCGGGATGGCGAGCGCAAATGACGCTGTGTCGAAATTCGTGCTGACGTTCTCCGCCGATGCCCTCGACCGCAACATCGATGAAGCCGGCTGCCTGAAACAGCCTGGACCAACCAGGTGCGTCGACAAGAGGCCCATGCGCCAGGCGAGCGTCGGTAAAGGTCCACCAGCCATCCAACAAGCCGAAGGTCGCCGTGGCGAAATCAGGCAGCGCGGTCATTTCGTATAGCACGGCGACGCCATCGGGTTTCAACAGGCGCTTCAGTCGCTCGACGGATACGCGCAAGTCCGGCGTAACATGGACGACATTGGCTCCCAGTATCACGTCGAAGCTTGCCGGTTCGTGACCTTGCGGTTCCGGATCCCGGTTCAGGTCCAGTGTGCCGAAGCGGGCAAACGGATACCGCGCACCGAACTTGCGTTCCCCATGCAACGCGAATGCTTTCGACACGTCCGTATAGATATACTCCAAATCCACCGCTAGCGCCCCGAGCGCGGCCAACACGGTTGCACTGGTGCCGCCTGTGCCCGCTCCTACCTCCAGCACGCGGATCTTGGTTGCGCTGGGCCTTAGCACCGCCGCGACCACGGCTTTCGCTACGAGTTCGTTGCAGTAGCCGGTCAGTTGATCGCCGCGATAAATGCCCTCCACCAGGGCCATTGATGATCCCGGGAACAGGACATCTGTCGCCGTCAGATTTCCGCGCAGGACCTCCGCGAGGGAGTCGACGCATCGGCGCAGCAACGTTGCGTGCGGAGCAAGATCCGGGTGCTCCTGGATGAACTTCTGTTCGGCCGCGGCGGTTGTCCCGCGGGATGGCGCGGGAGACGGTCCGCGCGCAATCAGATCTGACAGCGCCGAGAACACCAGTTGGTGCTTGGGGGCGATATCGCTCGCGCGCAGGTTATGTTCCGTAGCCCAACAGCACAACGCGGTGCGGGTAAGGCGATCCAGTTCAGCGTGTGCCGCCACGGCCCGTTCGACCTGTTGCGACGGAGACGAAACGTCCAGGACGCCCAATTGCCGCAAAACGTGGTCTTCGGCTTTCAGCACCATGACCTGGGGGGCATCGCCGGCCAGAGCCTGCTCGAAAGCGGCAATACCCTCGGCTGTTCCGATGGGGTTGACCCCCCGCTTTTCCAGCAGCGCCCGATAAATCGGGTCGGCGACCCGTCCGACCTCCCCCCAGAAACCCCAGTTGATCACGCGGACTTTGCAACCAAGCCGGGCCTGGGCGATCGCCGCGTAGGCGTCCTTGAATGCGCATCCCGCGACGTAGTTGGCCTGTCCGGCATTGGCGGCAAACGAAT